>JASFJP010000249.1:0-6880 GCA_050121225.1 Desulfobacterales bacterium | reverse complement strand
AGAGAGATCCGGCGAATCAATCGCTGTGACAGCAATAGGGCCGTGGCAATAATGACCAGGGTGCCGACCAGTATGATCAACAAGGCGATTTTCTGGGTATTGCGCAAATCGGCAAAAACCTCGCTGTAATCCTGCTGGAGCACCATTACCCATTCGCCGTTTTTTAGGGTGGTAATTGAATACAAGACATCTTTGCCTTCGTGATTTTTCGACCGAAATACCGATGAAGGGCGCTCCAGCAATCCATTGTTTTTCAGATAGTTGATCAGTTTTTGGGAATTGACTTCCGAAGTGGCACTGGTCTGGAACATTCCGGACTTGTTCAGAATGAAAGCAAAACCCGTTTGCCCGATCCGTAGATTCTCAACCAGGTTGTTGAACTCGGCAAAATCGATGGTCGCTCTCAAAATCCACGGATTTTCATTGTGCTGATGCCGCACGGTAATGATAAAATGGGGCGATCCTCGCAAGCCTTTGAAAACATCGCTCACGAAGTAAGGGCTGGTAATAGCTTTTTTAAACCAATCGGAAGTCGCGTAATTTGCTCCGGACAAATCGTGTGGCCCAGCATATGCGATCTGGTACGCCTTGTGGTCGACCACTCCGAGATCGACGAATGAACGGCCGTAAGCTCGCTGCAGCTCGAGAAATTTCTGGTAGAGTGTGGTCTCGTCGCTCAACTTCTCAAAAAGATTGGCGCTTGCCAGCAGCTGGATATCCATCAATTTTTCTTCCAGGAACATGTCGATGGTCTTTTTATGTTTCCTGGCCAATAGCTCAAGGTGGTCGAAGACTTTTTTTTCATATGAAGAGCGAAACTCATTCAGGATAAACAAACTGACCGCCACCGTCGGTATCATCGCGGTAAACAGGATGGTGAGAACCACATTTCTTAGAAGCGATCGATAGTACCTGGCGTTTTTTTCTTCCTGGTCCATATCTTCCATTCCCTTAATTGCGAATTTGAAAGTTATTGGTGATCCGCATGATGATCGAGGACGGCTGGTTTTACCTTCTTCATGAGCATAGAATATGCCATGCCGATGGCATCGAAATATAATAAATAAAAAATTTTATAATCTGTCATAATAACAAAATGTTAAATTAATACGTGGGATTTTTTTGAAGTCAGGCAAAGCACTTTGCCAACGCAGAAATGAGGTCAGCCAGCGGGGTGATTCTAACCAGTGGGGCAAAACGCCCCACTATATTGGTAATGTCAATGGTGGGGGCGTCCTTATCGGGTCCATTGTAAAAATTAGAGTCCCCGACAAGGATAATCTCAATGCCGGATCATAGTGGTCGGGAACAATCCCTTCAGATCCCCTTCCGGGTAGGGTTGGATTATGTTGAATGAGATATTCTGGTTCGTCTGAGCATGCCCCTTGCCCTTGATACCATTGTAAAAGGCGCCATTTGCTTCAAGGATGTGATGTATGCGTTCACGAAAGGCTGCTACAAACTTTGCTCCATTACCTTCAAAGAACATGTTGCCGCGCGAAAAGCTCCCTTTTATTTTGGTCAGCTCTTTGAGAGATATGCTGTTGCTCTCAAGATCCGCTGGCCCAGTTATCAGCCCCCACACCAGGTGACCGGCCGGAATGTTCAAGGGCTCTTTGAGATCGATTATGGTATGGGGCATGACGACACTCTCATTGCCGACAGACAGGCGATGATCCGAGTGTCCCCTTAAGAAACTGTTAAAGCCGACAAAAATGTTGTGCCCAAGTTCCGTTTCGATAATTTTAGCACCATGGGCGGTTACATTAAAGCCTTCCAGGCGCGAGTTGATGATGTAGCAGTTTTCCTGGGCATTGGCACCTTTGCCCAACCAGGCATTTTTCAGAAAGGCCCTTTGCGCCACCAGAACGTTGTCACTGACCTGGGTGTCGGGATCGATTGCAGCGTATCGATCAATTGAGGCGTTCCGGGGTACTTTAGCCGGGGGCATAAGGTTCACTGTTTCGAAAACGCGCTGAAACGCTTCTTTATGTGTCTCCACAAAGTCCATAAACAACCCCTTAGGTCGTTCTCCGGCTGTAAAATCGATGTAATGTTTCAATTTATCCAACGGATACTGGTATCGGAAGTTGAAGTTGTCTAAGTTTCGCACCCAAACTGTTCCGGGCCTGATTTGGAGATGGTTGATCTCGCCAGCCTGAACGTAAGAAAACGCCCCGATGACACAATCGTTCATGGTGGTCAGGTCTACCGTGGCAAAAGGCCCAAGGAAGCAGCCGTCAGTGGGTGAGCCATGGATATTGACGTAATGAGCTGATAGCGTGTTGCTGATGAAGAACTTTTCAAGAGTCTCCGGATCGTGGGAGCAGTTGTGGACCAGGGTTTTTATCAGAAAACTGTCTTCGATCCGAATTTCTTCATCTCTCGAAATCAGGATTTGAAAATCCTGATAGTGGAATACATCCCCCTTTTTCTTGAGCTCGTCTCCCCGGATGTCGCTTTTGTAAAGAATCGAGTTGGTTGTGCGGCATTTTCCTAGAAAGTAGCTGCCCCCCAGATTGGAATGCAGGAACTTAAAGTCCAGCGGATGATGAGGTGTAATGCCGTAAAAGCCATAAAATTTTACCAGTTGGTCGAATGGGACAAGGTCTTTGACAAACGGATGAACGTCATAATCTAGTTCCCGCAGATTAATGTTGACGCATCGTACGATCCGGTCTAAGAGTTCTTTCAGTGCTTTCATAATAATGTCTACTAGATACTGCAATCTACCATGGTTTGATCAAACGCTTCCTGGACTCTTTCCGCGGCCCGCACCGCCTTAAACAAGGTTGACTCCACGATTACCGGCGAGAGCGCCGACAGGGCTACCATCAAGTTCTTGAGTCGTTCGAACTAAAAAATTCGGTGTTTTATTTTACAGGCAACCGACGTTGCAGATCCTCATCCAAAGTAATGACAATGACGCGTTCACCGGTTTTTGTACTGATGTCAGTATGAAAACTGATGACCGTACACCCGGTAATGCTTTTGATTGAATCAGCCAGAATCCCATATGAGTTTTCCAGCAGTTTGGCCCGTACCTGTTTGATCAGATGAATCCCATCCTCATCTTTGGCCAGATGCCCCTCGGCAGGTGTCAGTACGCCCCGCAATCGTATCAGCACCATATCCTGAATGATATAGGTCTTAACATCCACGGGGCCGCGCCCCATATGCTCTTTTTCAAAGGCAATCAGCGCTTTACTAATTTCGGCCTCCATTTGCCCCTTTGTCATAGGTTGCGTTTTTATGATTTTCTTTTTTTCCATATTAGGTTGATTGACTAAGAAGTTGAGTTTTGCCGACAATTCTGTACAAGATGATACCTCCATTCTGAACATATCTTCGTAGCTGGTGCAAAATTCCTCCACTGCTCGTAGTGGATTTTAACGGAATTCGCAAGATCATAATACCAAATTTTTACATTCGCTTCATCGGAAGCGCTAAACAAAAATCCGCTGATCATGGGCAACAGCACCTTGGCAAAATATTGTCCAATCTGCTTGGAAGCAATTGCAATAATCAAAAAATTTACGATAATCAGGAATGAATTTATGCTTCATTCCATGGATAGCCAAGCATTAGGTGCAAGATTACCCTAATCATCGCCACCAACATTGGATCGAATAACTTGCCCCGTTTCTCCCGCATCATGGAACAAACCCTTCACAAGACTGTCTGCTTGGGAGGTTTAAGAACAGAAAACGCACCGGCAGCATGGAGTCGCAATTATCCTGGTCAATTTGACAAATATTTTCATGCGCCCCAACTCGCATACCGTTGACCCCTTGTGATAATCATTATGCGACCGTTGGTCCCATCGACACGGATGACATCATCATCGTCAATTACGTCCGTTGCCGCGGATGTCCCCACGACCGCCGGAATTCCATACTCTCTGGCGATAGTGGCGGCTGGAGCCAGTAGGCCGCCGGTATCGGTAACCAATCCTTTTATCTTCGGTAAAACAGGTGTCAATACCGGTGACGCATGGGGGCACACCAGTATGGTTTCAGGCATTATTGTCGGAAGGTCCTCATGGCTGGTGATAACTGAGGCCAATCCTTCTGCTACCCCAGGTCCAGCAGGAGACCCTTTAATGGTCCAGTCCATTGCTTCTTTATCACCGATCAGCTCCTTGCGTTTTTTTGCCAGTTCAAAGACAATTAATTTAAAGACTCTTCCAGACCTTAATCCAACCGGTTTTTTACCAGGTCCATTGAAATCATTTGATGCTTCATTCATTATTTTCTCCCTCTGTTATTAATAGATTGAGCTACCTGCTTAGAAGTTGAAACACTTCCCCAGCCACATCACTGACACTTTCAAGCACCCGATATGCCCCTGAAAACTTGCGGCTCCGGGTTAACGCGTTCGGCACGACAATACATCTGATGCCGGCGGCTCTTGCAGCCGTCAGCCCGCGCTCCGAGTCCTCTACGATAATGCAGTGTTTCGGCTGGAGACCGTTTTGAATGACTGCGGTCAGAAAGGGGTCGGGATTCGGTTTCGATTTTTTATAGTCCTCGCGGGTCAACACGAAATCAAAAAAGTGCAATAGTCCCGTGCCGGAATGAATTATCTCAAAGTGCTCTCTGCGAGAACTCGTTACGACTCCCATTATAACCTTGCCCTGCAGGCGGAGAAGTGTGTCTTCAACCCCGTCCAGCAACCGAACCCCGTTTCGCAGCATGTCGCTGTACCGTCGGTTCCGGTCGGTACGCAGCCGGTCAATAACCTCCGGCTCCACCCCTTGCCCGGCTGCCAGGTCAAATGTGCTTTGACCTTGCTTTAAAGAAATTTGGACGAAGAGTTCAATGGTAATAACCACGCCTATCTCTAAAAGCACCTCACGTGTGGCCTCAAAATAAAGTTCTTCGGTGTCAACCAGAACTCCGTCGTTATCCCATATAACCGCTTTTAACATATACAGGGCTTCACATCCCGGACATTGACCCTTTTCGTGTCATCAATTCTATCTCAGGCAGATGACTATTCGTTTAAAAGTCAAACAGCTCATCCAGTAAGGATTTGTTCTTTTTCTTTTTGAGGAGATACCCACCCCGGGGAGGCTCGTAAGGCCTTCGAGGAACATCTTCGTAGCTCTGCGCAGGCTGCCCCATGGCTGATCGCACGATTATTTTATCCAACTCCCCCCGATCCAACCAAACGCCGCGGCACTTGGGGCAGTAATCAATTCCAATTCCGGCTCTTTCCGAAATTTTTAGGTCTATTTTACACGACGGACAATTCATGGTTCCGCCTCCCTTTAATTCACATGTGGCCATATATTTTGGGGTTTATCAAAAAGCTGTAGTATTCATTTTTGAAACATAATTTAGCGGTATTTAATAAATAACAAAATTAGAGCTGCCAAGGATACTATCAAGCAGACTGCCATAAACACATTTTCCATCATTTTATCTCCTGTTAGAAATCATTGTTTGGGACTTTATCTTCAAATATATTATGCTTGTTAAAATTTGTCGGCAGTTCGGACCGCATTAACTGTCCGGAACAAAAGGGGCAAAAAAACGCCCCCATGTTGTTTTCATCAATCATGATTTCGTCGGGAACGTCGAAATAATACGCCTTTTTGCATTCTTTGTGGTTACAATAAAATTTTTTACTCATAAGTTCACCCACCTTTAATGTCGGCTCTAATAATAGCTACTCTGCATATGCTTGTTAAATCACGCCCTGCCGGTCAGCGTTTTGGGTATCCTTCCGGTATGGACGCACTCGGAACGAAGCCGCCGGCCGATGATCCGTTCGAACATCCGCCCGATCGTCAAGAGCTTGTCCACATCAACACCCGTATCGATCCCCATCTCATCCATCATCACCACCATGTCCTCGGTGGAAACCAGGCCGACGATGCTTGGATCTGAATAATAATAATCACCGGTACCGGCCACCGGCACGCCGTCCACGAAATTGGCCGGCTGTCCGCCTAAACCGCCTAATGTCGATTCAAAGTGGGTGATGCCGGCCTGGAGCGCGGTCAGTACATTGGCCAGCCCCCAGCCCCTGGTGGTGTGGAAATGAGCAATATGCAGGGAAGGCTCCGGTAGGGCGTCCAGAATCATGGAAAAATATTCGTATACTTTGTCCGGCGGAGCGGATCCGTCATGATCAGCGTGTTCGATGTCGTCGGCCCCAATGTCGAGCCAGCGCCGGGTAAAATCCACCGCCGCTTTCAGTTCCGTGGGGCCTGCAATGGGGCAGCCCCAGATGGTGCTCACCGTACCGCACACTTTCATCCCCGCATCATGGGCCCTGGGGATGTATGCTTCACACATCTTCCAGTATTTCTCAAGTGAAAGGCCGGAGTTTTTCTTATGATGCGCTTCGCTGGTGGACACCATAAAGAGAATCCGGTCCGGTCCCCACCCTTCTTCCCTGGCCTGGATGGCACGTTCCACGGCTCTTTCCCGAATGGTAACCGCTGTGATCTCGACATCTTCGAGAAGATTTCCAATCTTTTTACTGCCCCGGATACGTTTCATCAACTCGTCGGCGTCTTTGAATTGCGGCATGCCCTGGGGATTGCCGAAATTGGTCACCTCGATGCGTTTGAAACCGGCCAGGACCAGCTGCTCGGCCAACCACAGTTTGGCATCCGTCGGTATGAATTTTTCCTCATGCTGAAGACCGTCACGGACGGTAATATCACCCAACACTACCTTTTTAGAGTAATCCAATAATGTCATCACAACCTCCTTGTTAAAATTAATTATAGCTGCTCATAAGCGCAACTTTATCGGCATTCCTCTTGGTTCACAGGTATTCACAATAAAAATCAATCCTCCGCCCCGACCCTGCGTATCTTTACCAGGATGGTTGAACCCGTTGTGAAGGCAATGCCGGTTACAAT
>JASFJP010000248.1:0-6880 GCA_050121225.1 Desulfobacterales bacterium | reverse complement strand
ATATAAAGAATATCTTTGGCGAGTATTCTGGCTTCATCATAGCCGATGTCACCTGGAGGTACGATTGATTTTAGCCTATCTTCGACGGCTTCATAAATGATGAGCACCCTCGTCGGTAAATCATTCATATCGACATCGTTCAAATGGTTACTGAAGGCTTCAAAGATGGTTTCCTGGATGGGTTTTGCGTTAGACGATACTAGCTTGGCGGCTTCCGAAAATTTCACAACTAGGTCAGACATAGCTTTAATCGGTCCTTTTCTGGGTTGAGTGGTTATGTCCGGCTTTTTTTCCGTAGTTTTTTGTGAAGACCCATAATGTTTGAAAATGTGGATAAAAGGGGTGAATTTTATTCAAACTGCATCGGGGGAGTGTATTCAGGGAAAAACTATCACATGGAAACAATAGTGTCAATAATTTTTTTAATTTCAATAAGTTATGTAATTAATTTCCACTTGGTGTAAAAAAATACCAACACGTTCTTGAAAATTAAATTAGAATTTATTTTCCTATATATTGGAAAAAGAATACATGTAAAATTTTTAGGTTATCCAGCCACCTGAAAATGGGAAGCTTTGTCCGACAAAGAAATTGACCTCGCTTGAAGCTAAAAATACCGCAAATAAAGCGTCTTCTTCGGGAGTCGCCAACCGGCCAACAGGGACTTCGTTATTTAATCGCCTTTGAAACGCTTCCAGGGCCTGTACTTCGGGAGGGAAATAGGTAGGATTATCCACAAAGTTTTGAGCGATCAAGTTTATCTGTACATTATGCTTGGCAACTTCAACGCCTGCTGCTCTCACATAAGATATTTGAGCGCCTCTTGCTGCACTATATGTCGAAGCTCTCTTCATCCCTTTCAAAGCAGATGCGCTGCCGATAACGACTATTTTACCGGACTGACGTTCAATCATGCCGGGTAATACCGCACGGAAAAGCCTTGGTAAGGGATCGACCAAGTGCGCAAACACATGCCTCCATTCCGCATCGGTGACATCTTGCACAAAGGTTCTAGGTGCTTGTATTGACAAATTGGCCACTAAAATGTCGATTGAGCCGGCACGAGCAACAACCGCTTCCGCAGCGCCTGGTGCGGCCAATATCTCTTTGTCGGCAATGACCTTGGCACCATATTCAGAAAAGGTATCGCAAATCACGGGTCCCATGAAATCCTGGCACTGGGTGATCAGTACCCTCTTGCCTAATAAACTATCACCAATTTTATTCATTTTATTCTCCTTTGAATCTTTATCTAAATTTTCTGGTTGAAGTAAAAAACCTTGCGATATTTATTTGAAACCTGTAGTTTTAGCCGACGCGAAATCACAATGAATCCCGAATTCTAAATTGGGCTAAAATTTATTCAGAATTTCCATTGCGAATCAATACACGGGTATTTTGGAGCTGGCAATAACATTTTAAATCATTACTTAGAACTTAAATCGTGGAGGACATCATGCGCATTTTATTTTTCCGAATATTCTTACTTGGCGTGCTGTGTAATATCCTTTTTGGCTGTGGCTATAATACCATGCAACAAAATGAGGAGGCGGTGTTAAAGGCCTGGGGCAATGTGGAATCCAACCTGCAGCGACGGGCTGACCTGATTCCAAATTTGGTTGAAGTTGTTAAAGGTTATGCAGCCCAGGAAAAAGAGACCTTGACGGCGGTGATCGAAGCGCGCGCCAAAGCTACGGCCGTTAATATCTCGGCATCCGATCTCAGCAACCCGGAAGCGATGCAACGTCTGAGCGGTGCCCAAGGAGAACTTTCCTCAGCCCTTTCCAGGTTGATGGTCGTGGTGGAGCGCTATCCCGATCTAAAATCGAATCAAAATTTTTTAGAATTACAGGACCAGCTTGAGGGTACCGAAAACCGGATAAACGTGGCTCGGCAGCGTTACAATCAGGCAGCGGAAATATTTAATTTTTCTATTCGCAAATTTCCCAACAGCCTCACCAACAATCTGTTGCTGAATCTGGAGCGAAAAGAGTACTTCAAAGCCGAAGAAGGCGCCAGCCGCGTGCCGCAGGTAAAATTTACAGACTAGCTATGAAAACTAATAAATGTCATCGAGTTATCCCCATTCTGGTCATCTTGGCATTGATCTGTATCTTTTTAAGTTCTCCGCATGTCCTGGCGCTTGATGTACCGCCCTTGAAAGGGAGAGTGAACGATTATGCCGCAATGTTGTCACCTTATGCCAAACAACAATTGGAAGGCATCTTGCGTGATCTTGAAAAAACCGATTCGACCCAGATTGTTGTCTTAATCATCCCAACATTAGAAGATGAAGTCCTGGAGGAATTTTCCATTAAAGTGGTGGATCAGTGGAAAATAGGCCAAAAGGATCTCGATAACGGTGCCGTCTTACTGATTACCAAAAAGGAACGCAAAATCCGTATTGAGGTCGGCTACGGTCTGGAAGGTACATTAACCGATTTGATGGCCGGACGAATCATTCGTAACGTGCTCGTGCCCCAATTTCGAGCGGGCAATATCGATCAGGGAGTTCTCGATGGCGTACAGGCAATGATTGGCGTGGTGCGGGGCGAATATCAGGCACCAGAAAAAATTCCGTCTCGCAAAGGCTCCAAGTCAAGAGGAACTCCTTTCCCTTTTATCATCCTTATAGCGGTTGCATTTCTTATCAGCATGTTAGGGAGATTATTCCGATTTTTTGGACATGGAAGATCCCACCGGTCACATCGGGGAACTGGATGGTCCGGCGGATTTGGTGGTGGTGGATTTTCATCGGGTGGCTTTAGCGGCGGCGGCGGTGGTTTCGGCGGAGGGGGGGCATCCGGCGGGTGGTAAATCGGGCTTCAGATAGTAATTGGAATCAGGGGATACGTTTATCCCGAAAACTCAAGTAAGATACAGCGACTTTGAAGATAATCGGATTAAGGAAATAAGAATGAAAGATCTGGCCAAAACGTTTTTGACCGATGATGAGCGCACCCGGGTAAGCGCGGCTGTCAAGGAAGCGGAAAAACTAACTGCTGGAGAAATCGTGGTGATGATTATCTCAGCCAGCTATCATTATCCGATGGCAAATGTTATTGGAGCGGCGGTTTTTGGCCTTCCTTTGGCGTTGATTTTCACGAACTGGACGGGAGAGTGGTTGTGGATCGGCGGTCAAAATATGTGGCTGTTTTTGGGTTTTTTAACTGTTTTTTTTATCCTTTTTCACGAAATTATTCGACGCACTCTGTGGCTCAAGCGCCGCTTTATATCAGAGCGGGAATTCAAAGAAGAAGTTGAAGAAGCCGCCATCACCCATTTTTTCAACCAGGGTTTATATCGAACTCGGGATGAAACCGGCGTGCTCGTTTTGATCTCGGTGTTTGAACATAAGGTTTGGGTTTTAGCCGACAAAGGTATCAATGCTAAAGTTCGTGCAGGCCAGTGGGACGACATCGTCAAGATGATTATAGACGGCATCAAGCAAAAACGCCAAACTGAAGCCATCTGCAAAGCGGTCGAAAAAATAGGTCATCTTTTAAAAGAACATTTCCCAATCAAACCCGACGATACTGACGAATTGGCGAATGTCATTATCGAAAGCTAGTACTTGAATCGGTGGTGAACCGATTTTTTATCGCTGTTTGTTTGCGGATCCTTATTAATCATGGTCTCTGTTACCTCAAAAGAGCTTAAATATAATGAAGCAGATAAATAACTTACTGATAATAATACCCATGTTTATAGGAAATCGATTTATATTTTTCTTCTAAATGTCCCATTACTTTCATAGAATTTCTTATTTAAAAAGTATTCGATTTTATATTGTTTCATACCAATGTCCCTTTTAACCATTTCTTGTATAAGCATCTCCTTGTTCTCACTTAAAAAAGCCGCTCTTTTAATTTCTTTGGCTGCACAACTCTGAAGGTGGACTAATTTTGAGTCTTTTAATTGAGCTTTAGAATGACATTTAGCGATCTTATCGTTTATAAAGTTCTCATAATATTTCATTAATTGAGAATCATTATCAATTTCTGCACAAATCGCTGAGAGAGCTCCCAAAAAGAATGCAAAGATCATCACGCTAATTACCGTCAAAATTTGTCTTTTCATATTTACTCCTTTCTTTTTTTTGGCAAAAATTTTAGTCATAATTTCGGTAAGTTAAAATAAGATGAGAGTGTGGCTACTTACAGTAAACATCTATTTTTTATTATATAATTTCGATAGGGGGTTATCTGCAAAATTTATGCACACCAAGGTGATTTAATCGAAAATTTTTTTTAATAATTATTTCTTACTGTTACGGGGAATTGTAGTCATTGAGCTTTTTTTTATGTAAAAAAAACGTCAATTTTTTGGGTAAGCAATTTCCTATTTTGACAGGAGCGGTGTGTGATTGACGTGGGAGGAAGTTTAACCTTAAATGAGAAGTTAACATAATTGAGCAATTCCGCCTAATGTTCTTGGTTCGTGGTCCGTCGTTGATATGCAGAACGGAATACTAATATTTGGTTATCTACAAAGCCCAAGTGACGTCTCTCGGAATAGGCGTTGACGGTAACCCGCCTGGCGGATGGGTGACTGTCTGAGGTCATTAGAGAGCGTTACAGCAAACATTATGACGCCGTTACACCAAAGCACAACGTGTGTGTACGCCTCACTGTCTTATTGATCTTGAGGCCCTGTTTGCTGTTACGCTCCCTTATGAGCGAGTTTCACACGTCCGCCAGGCGGGTTACCGTCAACGCCGACGTCACTTACTTGAGCTTTTAGGATAACCACTTTTTTTAATTGTCCGTTTGACAAGCGTTTTAGCTATTCCTCGATTCCTCTTATCAAAAGGTAATTAATTGTAAGCTTTTTTCAAGTCGTCGGGGATAAATGGAACTTACATCATGCTAAAATCTCATTTCCATGATAGAAACACGCCATTTTTTAAAACATTGATTTCAAATTGATTTTGTGGTTATGGATTTTCCAATTTATGCTTTTTTGTTTTATTCACCCCTGGCTTGGTTTTTTTTCAGGGCGGAGTAATTAGAATTCAAACCTAAAGCTGACAAAACAGTATGCCTGATAGTAACTCTCAATTTAAAATAAAAGGCCGAAAGCACATCAGCTTAAGTGTTTGTCTTTTTTTGATCATTACGACGGCCATTGTCTATGGACAGATGGTGACGCATGATTTTGTCGAATTTGATGACGGTCGTTATGTGAGTGAAAATCCACAAGTAAAGGCTGGCTTTACTGCCGAAAGTGTCCGCTGGGCATTTTCCACCACACATGCGGAGTTCTGGCACCCGCTCACCTGGTTGTCCCTGATGTTGGACACCCAAATTTTCGGAATGATTCCCGGCGGCTATTTGGCGACCAACCTGCTGTTGCATATATTTAGTACCCTGCTTCTTTATTTATTTTTCAAACGAACGACCGCCAGCGTGTGGCACAGCGGATTCGTAGCTGCAATGTTTGCGCTGCACCCCTTACACGTGGAATCGGTGGCATGGATCGCCCAGCGCAAAGATGTGTTGAGTACACTTTTCTGGATGCTCACCATGCTCTGTTATGCCCTTTACGTTGAACGGCCGGGAATCAAAACATATCTTCCGATGCTTTTATTTTTGGTCTTGGGCCTCATGGCAAAACCAATGTTAGTCACACTTCCCTTTGCATTGCTGTTGCTGGATTACTGGCCGCTGGATCGTTTTCAGGCATCGGCATCTTTTAGATCATTTTATCATTGCGCCCTATCTTTGATTCGCGAAAAGATACCGCTGTTCGTTGTTGCCGGCGCTGCCAGTGTGGTTGCATACCTCGCCCAGCAGGGCGAAGGCCGAATCAAATCACTGGCGGTGGTTTCTTTGGAAAGTCGAGTCGCCAATGCACTGGTCTCCTACGCTGTCTACATCGGTAAGATGCTGTGGCCGTTTAAACTTGCGTGTTTTTATCCATATCCCGATGCGTTTACGTGGTGGCAGGTTGGTGGATCCGTTTTTTTGTTGTTGTCAATATCCTGGTTTGCGGTCCGCTTTGCCCGCAGCTATCCCTTCTTGATCGTCGGTTGGCTATGGTATCTTGGAACGCTGGTGCCGGTGATTGGTTTAGTAAAGATCGGCGCCTACGCCATGGCGGACCGCTACAGCTATGTGCCCCTGATTGGGATTTTCATCATTTTAGCCTGGGGAGTGCCGGCGCTGCTGTCTAAAGGGCGGTATCGAAAAGTTGTTTACGCGGGTCTTGGGGTGTTTACAATAGTCCTCTGCCTGGTCATGACATGGTTTCAGGTTCGAGTCTGGCAGAATCAGTATACCCTCTTTGCCCATGCGGTGGAGGTGACATCCGATAACTATCTGGCACACAACGGCTTGGGTCGTGCGCTAAAAAAACAGGGGAAATTGGATGAGGCCACCAACCAGTTCTTCGAAGCCCTGCGCATCAAACCGGATTTCTTGCCGACCTATATTAACCTGGGAAGTATTTATTATATACAAAATAAAACAGATGAGGCCATCACGTATTTTTCCAAGGCCGTTCAAAAAAACCCAAATTTGGTGGACGCCCACAACAGCTTGGGTATGCTATATGACCAACAAGGGCAAGTGGACAAAGCCATCGAGCATTTTCGGGCGACCCTTGCGATCAAACCTGAAGATGTCGGAGCGCACACATTCTTAGCAAAAACGCTGGCTGCGAAAGGCAGATTGGATGAGGCCGTATATCACTATACCGAGCTCTTGCAGCTCCAACCCGCTAATGCCGTTGTGCATTACAATCTGGGCGTCGCCCTTGAGAATCAGGGCAAATTAGTGGAGGCCGGCGTACAGTATTCAGCAGCGCTGAAGATTAATCCTGAATATGCGGATGCGCACTATAATCTGGCGAATCTGATGGCCAAGCAGGGAAGATTCAA
>JASFJP010000247.1:0-6895 GCA_050121225.1 Desulfobacterales bacterium | reverse complement strand
AGATTGTCAGGATTCTTGGTGAGTATAGAGACAAGATTGTTTTAATTGGTGGCTGGGTCCCTCAAATTCTTTTCCAAAACAAAGATGATCTGCACACCGGAAACATTGATATCGACCTGGCACTTGATCACCGACGGATCACAGATGAAGGTTATAAGGGCATTCGTGACCTGCCTATGGACAGAGGATATCGACAGGGCAAGCAGCCATTTATTTTTCACCGTGCAGTCAAAGTAGAAGGGACCGAAGTAAGCGTTCAGGTTGATCTGCTATCCGGTGAATACGAGGGAACTGGAAAAAACCACCGCCATCAGAGGATTCAGGAGATCCGAACTCGAAAGGTAAGGGGATGCGATCTTGCTTTCAATAATCCCATTGAACTGACGATTGAAGGCAACCTTCCCGGAGGCGCTAAAAATTCAGTCGCCATCAAAGTTGCGTCAATTGTTTCATTTCTCATTATGAAAGCTATCGTGTTGGATGACCGGCAAAAGGAAAAGGATGCTTACGACATTTACTATTGTCTCAAACAGTATTCCGACAAGCTAGATGACTTGGTGGCGGAATTCGAACCCCACCTGGAAAACAGCCTGATTCAAGAAGGGCTTGCCAAGTTGGGCAAAAATTTTGAGACTATGGGCCACACCGGTCCACAATCGTGGCTGCGTTTGAGGAAGTGATGGACGAGGAAGATCGCATAATGATAGAGCGAGACGCCTTTGAGCGCGTAAACTATCTTCTTCAAAAATTGGGGCTTTTATGAATACTCATTGGAAAGTCCAATAAAAGATGAAATTTTCAAGCTTTCAAGAAAAAGTCCAGAAGATTCTGGCTGTTGACTTGCCCGCCGGCGATTCGATCAAGCAACAGGGCCGATCCATCGCCCACGGCCTCAGTATTGGCCGCACAGCCTTCATGAACAAAATGGGTGTCGATTCTGAACGTGAATACAAACAGAAATGTATTCGCAATAACAAAATCATGTTTCACGCTCACATCGGGATGAATTCATGGGGCAACACGGCGGAGGCACTAAGCTTTCTCTACAAAGTCATTGAAGATTCCGGTACATTAATTGATCGAGTCGGCATCTGCCTGGACAGGCGTATGGGGTTACCCCAGGGTTGCAGAGATAACATACCAGCTGAAACCGGTCCTATGCTGGAAACCAATCAGGAATGGATGCAGGTCGGAAAGGTCGCACCTATTCAACCCCACATGGGCGATTTCATGATCGGATTTCCCGCGTCGACAGAAAACACGATACATGCACTGAAGGCAGGCGTCACGACCATTGGAAATCTCTCCCAATTTTTTTCCCATGAAGTTCCCATGTGGACCGACCAGATCACCACTACGATTGAAACAGTAAAAGCAATTGCCATTTTGGGGGCACTACGTGAAAAAGGAACCCTGATGCACTCCTATCTTGAAGACGGCTTTGGTGCCCTATTTTGCGACTGTGCAACGGTGGCCGGCTGGGCTTACCTTGAGCGATACATTGTGGAATCCTTGCTGGGTGCCAAACTGACCCATTGTATCGGAGGTCTGACCACTGATCCCATAAAACGTGCTGGATGGGTTTTCGTCCTCCACGAAATTCATGAACACGATTGCATCGGCTCCATGTTTTATGGGGACACGCTATCGTTCGGAACGGACTTTACAATCAACCGCGGCCTTGTTGGAGAATATTTAATGTGGGATATCATGGCCCAGCTTAAATGTCCTACAGGACATGCGCTCTTACCCTTGCCGGTCACCGAGGCATTGAGAGTACCCTCGCCCGAAGAAATCGCCGAAGCCCAGATTTATGGCCGGCGGGTAGAAGACACTGCGCGTAGATTGTATCCCCATATGGATTTCAGAGCCGCATATGATTTTACTAAAACAATATTGAGAGCCGGAAAATCTGTGTTCGAAAATGCACTGGATGGATTAAGGGAAGCCGGCGCCGATGTAGGAGACCCGATTCAATTACTTTATGTGCTTAAAAATCTCGGACCGGCTACATTTGAGGAGATGTTTGGGTCCGGGAAGAAGAACGAATTATATGCAAGAGGCAGAGAACCCGTCATCTCGACCGACGTATATGCATTGTCGAACACCTATGTTGAAAAATACCGCGATATATTTACCAATACCAAGGCAAAACGTATTCTCAAAGGCCGCCGGATTTTAATCGCCTCGACCGATGTCCACGAGCATGCGATTATGATTATCCATCAGCTGCTCGCTGAAGCCGGAGCCGAAATGATCAATTTAGGCGCAGAGGTAAATCCGAATCAAATCGTTGGGGTAGCTCTAGACAAACAGGCGGAAGCCATATTGATCAGCACCCACAATGGAATGGCGCTGGACTATGCCGAACGCCTCAGAGATGAGCTGGATGGCCACAAGGCAATGATTCCGGTTGTTTTAGGAGGAATTCTAAATCAAAAAGTTGCCAATCAGGCCTTACCGGTTAACGTATCCACAGATTTGAAAAAACTGGGCTTTTATCCCTGCCCGAAACTTGAGGGCAAATTTCCGAAATTGCTCGAGTCCAGCATTAACTCCAGAGAGAGTCTTGAGTAATTATCAAAATAATCATACGAGCATAATGCAAAAACCGAATTCTAATTTAATACCAGCATCATGATCAAAAATAACCCCTACACATTATTTCCATAGGATTATTGATATGGCTTTAAAGGAGCGTACCATCGCCTTCATCGGCGGTGGTTACATCACCGAAATCATCGTCTCCAATTTAAAACGAACCGACAACATCGTGTCGCGACGCTTGATCGTTAGCGATCCGGTCAAAGAAAAACTCGAAAACCTTCAAAGCGTCTATTATGGAGGCGGTTCATGCGGCCATCAGAAAAGCCGATAATTTTCCTTAGGCTACCCGATGAGTTGTCAGGTGCTCACTCTGAGATTTTTTGGGGCAGTTCAAAGAGACCTCCGGCGAGGAAGCAAAACGCACAGAGCAAACGTAATCAGGCTTACCAAAAGCGTTAACCAGAACACCCGCATTACCCCTTGAACCAGGGCATTCTGGATGGTCTTTTGAACCTCGGTTGAAAGTTGAGCAAGTATTTCCGGTTGAAAAATATTTTCAAGATTGGTTTGCAAATGAAGCTGCAAAGAGGCCGGCATGTTTTCCAGCAGACCGGATATACGTAGAGCTTCGATGCTGCCTGAAAGCCTCTCTGAAACAAAACTGCCGGCAATACCGATACCGACGGTTCCGCCTAATGTCCGGGCAAATTGATGCGAGGACGTGGCCACTCCTAAATCTGAATTATCGACACTATCCTGAACAATTAATAGCGTTGGAATGGAGACGAATCCCATCCCTAACCCCACAATGAAGAACACAACGGCGCATTGGATCAGAGATGTGGCAGCGGAAAACATCAACGTAGTTCCGCATCCAGATACCATCAATATACCCCCAGCGATCGCTGAGGGTTTTTTGCGCAGCCATTGAACCGCTTGTCCACAAAACAAAGCACCAATCGACCAACCCAGGCTGAGAGAAAGCATTGCCATTGCCAGCTGCAGGGGCGTTTTTCCCAGTGCCCCCTGAATAAATAGCGGGCTGAAGGCAAACAGCGAAAAAATTGCAAAACTGCTGAAAAATGACGCTGCATTACCAATGCTGAATCCCCTTAGTTTGAAGAACTCGATCGGAAGAATTGGTTCTTTGGCACGTTTTTCAATATGAAATAACACCACAGCAAAGCCGACGGTAATGACTAAGAGCCCAAGAATATGTGGGGATGTCCATTTATAGTGTTGCCCTGCCAGCAAACAGGCCGTCAACAGCGAAAGCACCGACACCGTCAGTGATAGACTCCCCCAAGCATCAATGGCTATTTCCTTCTTTTTTTCACGCACTTCAATCAAATACAGAAATATACCCAAAAGTGAAATTCCACCGATGGGCACGTTGATAAAGAAAATCCAGCGCCAGGAAAAATAGGTAACAATGACTCCCCCGATGGTCGGCCCTAATACGCTGGCGAGGCCCCATATAAAACTGGCAAAAGACAGGGTTTTGCCACGCTTCTCCGGTGATGAGATGTCCGCCAATACAATATATACCAAGGCGAAATTTCCTCCGGCTCCTATTCCTTGAAAAACCCGGGACAGGATCAGCTGGGTCATATTTTGAGACAATCCGGCAAAAATAGATCCCAAAATAAAAATAGCGATAGAAATGGCGAAAAGCGTTTTGTTCGTAAATAGGTCGGCTAACTTGCCGAACAATGGAAGGGATATCGCCCGGGTCAGAAGATAGGCAGAAAAAACCCAGCTGTATAGATTCATACTGCCGAGATCCGATACTATGGTCGGCATGGCCGCACTCATTACCAACGCATCCAGAGCCCCCAGAAAAAGAACTAATAAAGACGCGACAATAATATAACTGCGGCGTTTAGGGCTGAGGACAACTTCCGGTGATGGCGGTTGATCCGGCACGGAGTTGGGCCTAGCCCCGGCATTTGGGCGTTGATCTCTAAACAAAATTTAGGAATGACCTTTCCGGAGAGGTATTTGCAGCAATATTTTTTCACCAATGAGGCACTGAGGACACAGAGGATATTTTTGTTTTTGCCCTTCGGGAGACAGCGATGGACAAAAAACTGAACCTTGGTTACCATATTTGTGAAACAGTGTGCTTAGGTTGAAAAAACCATTTTAGTGCCGGACATATTCAGAAGAAACTTATTTGGCATTTCTTTTTCAATATGCATCGTGGCCTTACGGCCGGTGCAGTGAGCGGGTACGATAAATTCCGGATTCATTGATTTTAACGCCGCAGTTGTCGGTTCAATGATCGGCTCAAAGTCAGCTCCGGAAAGATGGAATCCTCCCATTATCACATAAATCCGGTTGATGCCGGTTACTTCCCGGGCATAGTTGACGGTGTTAACGATACCCGCGTGGGCACAACCTGAGAGGATCACCAGGCCTTTCTCCCTCACATGAGCGACGATCGCTGTGTCTTCTTCAATAGGATCCCATTTTGATTCTCCCTTTTCCTCGTAGTACATGCGGGGAAATCCTTTCTCAAAATCGGTCTTCTTGGGTATTTCTCCCAGGAAAACCAGTGACCCGTCCAATAATGGCCTGGGATCAACGGATTCAATCACCGTAACGTTTGCATCTGAAATTTTTTTCTTGTTCAAAGAAGGCAGGTTGATATGACGCTTATCGCTGACCTTGAGGTACCGGGATTGCCTGAATGCCGACGGGTGAAGCACCAGTTCTAGGCCTGGCTTTCCTGTTTTTTCAGCTAACGACCATAATCCGCCGAAATGATCCATGTGCCCGTGCGAAAGAACCAGGGCTTCGACGGTGCTCAGATCCACTTCCAACGTATCCGCATTCAAGGCAGCGCCATATTCGGAGAATCCGAAGTCAAAAAGTATACTCCGGGATAGGTTGCCGGTCGTAACCGTAACAAGGGCACAGAAGCCATGCTCGGCCAAGATGCTGTTTTTTAGCTCCATATCTTTCACGGGTACGGCCCGTTGCACAATATCACTGCCGTCCATGGCGGCAACGTCGATATAGTTATCTTGAAGTGTCAGAATCTCAACTTTATCCACTTCATTGAGTGCGAGTACCATGGTGTTTTCCTCTCGATACGTTTACGGTTTTCGCGTTTTGTCGCCTGCCTTCGGCTTCATCTAAACAGCACCCCAGCGATCAAGTTTTTCATTTTTATCCTTCTGGTATTGCTTTCTGTAGCGATCTCTCAGTTCTCTTTTTAATATTTTGTAACCACCGCCCATCATGGGCATTTGCCGTGTATCAATAAAATCCACTGATTTGGGTCGTTTATAATTTGCCAACCGTTTTTCGCAATGCGCAATAATCTCTTCCTCGGTGGCCTTTGAGTCCTCTTTGAGAACGATCACCGCCTTTACCGCTTCACCCCACTTTTCATCAGGCACGCCGATGACGCTGACCATATTGACTGCAGGATACGCAGCAATAACATCCTCCACTTCGCGGGAGGATACATTCATGCCGCCACTCAATATCATGTCTTTCTTTCTGTCGACGACATAGTAGTAGCCATCTTCATCAACTTTTACTAGGTCGCCTGAATACCACCACCCATCTCTAAAGTCATCCACATCGGGCTTATTCCAGTAGCCTTTTGCGACACCCCCGCCTTTAATGGCCAACTCTCCAATTTCCCCTGGTTTGACCGGGCGGCCATCATCATCAACTACCTTGGTCTCATATCCCAGCGAAGCCCTGCCGATCGAGGTTAGTCTTTTGGACAAAGGCCCATCCACAGCTACTTCTTCCGGGCGAAGCACGGTGCCGAGCAAAGCGGTTTCGGTTGTGCCGAAGAGCTGGATAAATCGTTCTCCTAAACATTGAGCACCTTCTTTTAGTAATTTGGCGGATATAGGAGCGGCCGATGTGAACCAATGTTCAATACTTGAAAAATCGCAGTGTTTCGCCTCAGGATGTCTAACCACATTGGCAAGCAAAGTAGGGCTGAACTGTGTGAAGGTGATTTTCTCATCATTGATAATTTTTAGAACCTTTGGAGGAGCCGGCGTGCTCAGAAATAAGGAGCAGCCTCTGAACATCGATGCAATGGTTAACCCTGTTCCGCCGGATGTGTGCAGTGGTAATAAAAGCAGCCAACGGGTATAGGGGTGAACTCCCAATTCAGCGGACCACATGAAAGCACTAAAGCTCCAATTTCTATGAGTCAGTGGCGTTCCCTTCGGTTTGCCGGTCGTTCCACTGGTGTAAATCAAGGTGGCGATATCATCTTCTCCCACCTCGATTTGAGGTTCCTGAGATGAACCCTCTCGCATTAAGGTATCAAAATCATAGTCACACGGCGTCTTTTTTCCAATGCTGATAAAAT
>JASFJP010000246.1:0-6913 GCA_050121225.1 Desulfobacterales bacterium | reverse complement strand
CCGTTGACCTGGGTGAATTGCAGGAACGGATTACGTCAACCGATAAGGGTTCTATTACCGCGGTCCAATGCGTATACGTGCCGGCCGACGATCTGACGGACCCGGCGCCTGCGACGACATTTGCTCACCTGGACGGAACCGTGGTTCTCTCGCGCCAGATAGTTGAACTCGGGATATACCCGGCTGTCGACCCACTGGATTCCACCTCCCGAATTTTGGACGCCTCCTACATTGGAGATGAGCATTATCATACCGCCCGCCAGGTGCAGCAGATATTGCAAAAGTATAAGGAGCTCCAAGATATTATTGCTATTTTGGGAATGGAAGAATTATCCGACGAGGATAAAGTCACCGTCGCCCGGGCCAGAAAAATTCAACGCTTTCTATCGCAACCGTTCCATGTCGCCGAGGCCTTTACCAATAAACCCGGTAAATACGTAAAAATTGAAGACACGGTCCGTGCATTTAAAGAAATTTGTGAAGGTAAACATGATGACATCCCGGAGCAGGCCTTCTATATGGCGGGAGGCATCGAAGAGGTCATTGAAGCAGCCGAAGAAATGGCTAAAGAAGCATAGGCTTGAGGTTAGATATGACTGATAATATCCGATTAGAAGTTGTCACTCCTGAAAAAATTGTTGTCAGTGAAGATGCCCAAATCGTCGCATCCCCGGGATCCTTGGGTGAGTTTGGTGTTCTTACCGGCCATACTCCATTCTTGTCAACCCTTAAAACCGGAATAATCCGGTATACAGATGCAGGGGGAACAGAGAAGTACGTGTTTGTCAGCGGGGGATTTGCCGAGGCGCTTCCTGAAAAAGTAACGATTCTGGCCGAATCGGCCGAAAGAAGAGAAGATATAGATCTTGAACGGGCCAAAGCCGCGATGGATAGAGCCGAAAAACGTTTAGCAGAAGATCGCTCCCGAGAAGATATTGATTTCTTAAGGGCAAAATTAGCACTCGAACGGGCGATTGTGCGAATTAGACTCACCGGATCGCAGTAATTCGTGAATTCTGCTTCGTAGTTCCTAATCAACAGTTATTCGCTGTTAAGGGTAAACCAAAGAATTGGTTTGCCCTTATATTTTTGGGGCTTGTCAGCCAAATAAGAAGCAACACGTAGACACTAAATTAAAGATTTGAAAAAATAGTCACCACCATATAGAATAGTTGGAGGTCAAGTTCATATCACTAGGATACAGGGAGATTGAAAGCGCATATGAAATCCAATACCGCTGTGATCATACTGGCTGCTGGTTTGGGTACCCGTATGAAATCCAACAAAGCCAAAGTGCTGCACGAAATTCAAGGCAGACCCATGGTTTCCTATGTGGTCGAAACCGCGCGGCAGGTGGCCGGAAATAATGTGATTGTGGTTGTCGGAAATCAAGCTGAAAAGGTTCGTCAGGTGGTATCCGAAAATGAAGATTTGCTTTTCGCCTATCAGGAAAAACAGCTTGGAACCGCCCATGCGGTGCTGTGTGCGGTTCCGCAAATCCCCGAGCCGTGTACAGAGGTGGTCATTTTATGCGGTGATGTGCCGTTGATTCGACCTGAAACCGTGTCTCGGTTAATAGACGATCATTTAGAGGCTCAACGGGATATTTCTCTGTTGGCAGTGGAATTGGAAAATCCGTTTGGATATGGCCGTATCTTGCTGGATTCAAACGATCAATTAAGCGGGATTGTTGAAGAGGCGGATGCGACCTCAAAACAAAAACGCATCAAAATGATTAATTCAGGTATATATTGCGTCAACAAAGAGTTTTTAGTGAGGGCCTTACCGCAAGTTAGATCCAACAATGCCCAAGGTGAGTTATATCTCACAGATATTATCGAAATCGGCTATATCGCCAAAACAACCATGGGGGTTATGGTCGGCGCTGATGAAAGAGAAATATTAGGTGTGAATAATTTGAAGGATCTGCAACAAGTTGATGCTATTATGAAAACACGCATGCGGATTATTTCTTGACTTTTATATTTTTTAGAGATTATAGTGAGATAATTCTTAAATGGGGTGCGCAAGTTGGATAATGAACTCATATTAAATCAGTTTGAGGAAATCGAACGGAAAGTTGAAAGATTAATCGACGTTTGTAAAACCCACGAGGCGACAAACTTAGAACTTAATAATAAAATTAAACGCTTAGAGGAGGAGCTTCAAGGTAAGGTTGAGGCGGATAGAAACTACGTTGAGGAGAAGGCCTTGATCCGTTCAAAAATTGATGGATTGCTGGCTAAACTAAACGATTTATCAGACTTTTAGTGCATTGGGCTAGCAGGTATAGGTGTTGGGAAGGTTGTATATCATAAACCATTGGAACAGCACATAACAATAGAGCTTTTTGGGAAACCGTTTACATTTAAAGCCGATGCGGAAGTCACCAGAGCTAAAGAGGTCGCTGATCTCTTGGTAAAAGCAGTGGCTCGAGTTGAAAATCAACAATCTGATCAAGCATCAACTATTTCAAATTTAACTATTTTAATGTTAGCTGCCCTGAATATCGCTAATGAACATATGGAATTGAAAAGACATCACAAAAAATTATTACGTGATATTTCGGAACGATCCGAGAATTTGATACAGACTTTGAACCGCAGTACGCAGTAGATGGGTTCCCCTTAGAGTAAACATTGTAACCGGACGTAACTGAGCCGTTAACTATCAACAACGCCTTCCGAATTGCCCATACAGTCCCAACCAGTCTGATTCGTTCGACGGTCTTTCCAAAACGCATTTTAAGTGAGGGTGTTTGAATGATTGAAAAGGTTTATACCCCTGCCATGCTCGTGATTGGAAGTTATTCTTTGACCCAACAGCTCTGAAAACGGGAGCCTTCCCTGGTTTCGGTGTGCATGTTCTGCTTGGTCAGAAAAGCCTAAAGAAACTAAACGGTGCCCACTTTGAACCGCAGGTTCAAAGACCTTACCGACACGGCATTATGGCAGGGGTACCCCCTTTTCTGATTATTATCGAGTGTTAGGAACTATCGATCTTTTCTCACCTCTGATTTCGCCCGCCGAGATCTTATCCTTAGACGACCTCTTTAACACGCAACCATTGATGCCCATAGTGCACGTAACATTATAGCTGAAACGTATATATCAATAAGCGTGCCGGGGCTGTGAATTCTAGTCGCTGTCCTGTCGATTTAAAACATAACATCATGAAATTAAATGATATAAGACTGTCACCATCACCAAGCTTAAAAAGGAGGATTTGCGTTTATCAAAGATGTGGTTTCTTGGATTAATTGAGATGGTAAACTCGGATCTTTGATAATTCAGGAGAAATAGAATGAATGAATATGGTTTACTCATCGGCATTGGTTGCTTTTTCGCCGGTTTCTTGATTGCCTACTGGTTAAAGGGAAAAATCATACCCCAAAAATTGAAGGCGGCTGAAGGGGAGGCATCTCGGATCGTCGAAGAATCCAAAAAAAAGGCAGAAACCCTTATCAAAGAAGCAGACTTGGAGGTGAAAGATAAGCTCTATAAATTAAAAAGCGAATTTGATACTGAAACCAAAGAGACGCGGGCCGAAATTAAGAAGAGGGAATCCCGCTTGATGCAGAAAGAAGAGACTATTGACCGTAAAATTGACCAGCTTGAGCACCGAGAGTTTGAGCAGTCGCGCAAAGAAAGGTATTTGACCAAACGCGAGGGGAAGCTGGAACGTAAAGAATTAAAATACAACGATTTGATAGAGGAACAAAAACAACAACTTGAAAAAATATCCGGACTGACTACTGATCAAGCCAAGGAGCTGCTGATTCGGGCTATGGAAAATGAGGCCCGATACGAGGGAGCTAAACTTATAAAGAAGATAGAAAATGAAACCAAAGAGCAGGCGGATAAAAAGGCAAAAAAAATTCTCGCCACTGCCATCCAGCGGTATGCGGGCGATTTTGTGGCTGAGAGAACAGTATCCGTCGTTCAACTTCCCAGCGACGAGATGAAAGGTAGAATCATCGGCCGGGAAGGACGCAATATCCGAGCTCTTGAAGCCGCCACGGGTATCGATCTTATTATCGACGACACACCGGAAGCTGTGATTCTTTCCGGATTCAATCCTGTGCGTCGAGAAGTCGCGCGCATTTCCCTAATGCGACTTATTTCCGATGGCAGGATCCATCCTGCACGGATCGAGGACGTAGTGAAAAAAGTTGGTCAGGAAGTCGATACAGCGATAAAAGAAGCCGGAGAACAGGCAGCGTTTGATTTAGGCGTGCATGGAATACATAGTGAAATCATTAAATTTATCGGCAGATTGAAATTTAGAACCAGCTATGCTCAAAATGTGTTGCAACATTCGGTGGAAGTGGGCTTTTTATCAGGCGTAATGGCCTCGGAGCTGGGTTTAAACGTTAAAATGGCAAGAAGGATGGGGCTTTTGCATGATATTGGAAAGGCTGTAGATCATGAAGTCGAAGGGCCGCATGCCGTTATTGGTTCCAGACTGGCAAAAAAATTTGGTGAATCCACTAAAATCGTTCATGCCATCGCCGCGCATCATGAGGACGTGACGCCGAATTCGGTTTATGCATTGCTGGTTCAAGCTGCAGACGGTCTTTCCGGGGCCAGACCGGGGGCACGTAAGGAGTTGCTGGAAAATTATATTAAGCGTCTGGAAGATTTAGAAAATATTGCTAATTCTTTTAAAGGAGTAGCCAATACATACGCCATACAGGCCGGTCGAGAGCTGAGAGTCATAGTTGAGAGCGATCAAATTACCGATGAAGAATCCATTTTGCTCAGCCGAGATGTCGCTAAGAAAATCGAGGAATCGTTAACCTTTCCCGGTCAGATTAAAGTGACGGTGATACGCGAGACCAGGGCCGTGGAATATGCAAATAAATAGGTTTCAGGATCCAGGTGTCAGGGGTCCAGAGGCTGAGGGTTCAGAGGTTGGCTTCCCGCTGCTATGTGTTCAAAAACTTCAATCATGAACGGTGAACCCCGAACTTTTGAACCCGCTTAGATGACACCCGAAACCTGAAATCTATTAGTCGATTCAAAACGAGGTCAAGATTTAAGTATCTACAAGGAGAAATTTTAATCACATCGGAAGAGACCCATGTCGAATGTAATTGATGAACTCAAAGAGCGCGGTTTTATAGAGCAGAAGACCCATGATCAGGAACTGGATGAATATATCGAAAAGGGCAATGCAACCTGCTATATAGGATTTGACCCCACCGCTTCTAGTCTACATATCGGAAGCCTGGTACCGATTATGTCTTTGGCGCATATGCAGCGCCATGGACATCGGCCCATTGCCCTAATCGGTGGCGGAACCGGCATGGTTGGAGACCCTAGCGGCAGAACCGAAATGAGGCAAATGCTGACCCTGGAAGCGATAGAAAAAAATGCCCAAGGGCTAAAAAAACAACTTTCCCACTATCTCGATTTCAGTGGCGGTAAAGCCCTGATGCCCAACAATGCCGACTGGTTGACGAAGTTGGAATATATTTCCTTCCTGAGAGACATCGGTCGTCATTTTTCTGTCAACCGCATGATTAAAGCCGAAAGCTGTAAAATACGGCTTGATTCCGAAGAAGGACTGAGCTTCATCGAATTCAATTACATGGTCCTGCAAGCCTATGACTTTTTGGAATTGTTTAACCGCCACGAATGCAGACTCCAGATGGGAGGAAGCGATCAGTGGGGCAACATTGTTGCAGGGATTGAACTTATTCGCAGAATGAAGCAGAAGACAGCCTTTGGCATAACATTTCCTTTGGTTACAACCAGCAGCGGCGAAAAAATGGGCAAGACCGCTGGAGGGGCTGTTTGGCTGGATCCAGATAGAACTTCCCCCTATGATTTTTATCAATATTGGATTAACACCGATGATAGAGACGTCGCTCGGTTCTTAGCGCTTTTTACGTTTTTACCTATAGATGAAATCCGCGAAATTGAAAAATTACAGGGGGCTGACCTGAACAGCGCAAAAGCTGTTCTCGCATTTGAAGCGACAACGTTGGCGCATGGAAGAAATGAGGCTCTTAAAGCCTACCAAGCCGCGCTCGGTTTGTTTGGCAGCCGAGAGGGCCGCCGCAAAATTTTACCTTCAAGCGCAATACCCAGAGGTGATTCGGGTCATGACGATGTGAGTGCTCCGCATACCTACATCGATGCTGATAAATTGAAATCCGGCATTCCTGCTTTCAAGTTGTTCTATAGCACTGGTCTTGCTGCTTCAAATGGCGCCGCACGAAGGCTCATCCAGCAGGGAGGGGCGTACGTAAATGGTCAGAGAATAGATGCCTTCGACCATTTGATTTCTGAGCGAGATTTAAACGATGAGAATAGTATCGTTTTGAGAGCAGGAAAAAAGAGGTTTCATAAAATTAAAGTTCAGGTGTAAGTGAGATAAAAAAATAAAAAAATGAGTATTTTAGGTTGACAAAGCGATCTGTGAAGTGTATTTTCTGCGTTCGTATTTCACGTGTCGGTACCAATGAATAGTTTAAACCACAAGGCGTGACGCGTTGAATGGCCTTGACAAGGTTCTAAATTAAGTAAAAAAGTAAGATTTCGCAAATTTTTCGTCTGAAGAAAGATCCGTTTTAATTTTTTTTCTATTAAGGCGCAAAAAAGGTTGACAGAAAGATTTCAAATAGTATATTTAAAAAGTCCTTTTGCGGAAAAATTTCCGTCAAAACATAAGTGCAATCTCGTTTTTGGCGATGATTTGATCTTTGAAAACTAAATAGTGGTAAATAGATGAGTCGGGTCCCAGAAAAATCGCTGCATAGCTGTGCAGCACATCATACTTTAATTGGAGAGTTTGATCCTGGCTCAGAATGAACGCTGGCGGCGTGCTTAACACATGCAAGTCGCACGAGAACGCTTCAGCTTGCTGGAGCTAGTAAAGTGGCGCACGGGTGAGTAACGCGTGGGTA
>JASFJP010000245.1:0-6925 GCA_050121225.1 Desulfobacterales bacterium | reverse complement strand
ACCGATGGGTCTAAAGTAATGAAAGAATTTTTTAGCTTTCTCTCGGGGCTGGCCTTGGTGGTGGGTACGCTAATTCACTTTAAATTAAATTTTGCACCTGCAAACGATCTTGTTAGTCAGGATAACATTGAGAAACTAGGCATTTATCTTTTTGACGTAGATCGCTATTTATTGGTACTGACTGCGATTCTAAAAAAGATTTTTACGTTTAACGATGGCATTATCTGGCTTATGATCGTGTATTTATTGATTTCTGGATTTGACAGATCGCGCTTCCCTGACAAGCGGATATTATCATACCTTATTTTGATGTTTTTAATGCTGTGCGGCTATTTCTTTTCCTACCTTATTTCTCCTCACGATGTGGAATGGCATATTGGTCCTTCGATTAGACGACTTGTAATTCAGCTGTGGCCGTCGTGGGTCTTTCTCTTCTTTTATTGTGTGAAGGGACCAGAAAAAAGTCCAGCGACAGCGCGGGACAGGTGAATCTTTATTGAGGATCTTGCAGTGAGCTCTTCTTATAGAGCACATATTTAACGGTGGGCTGTCGGTGGACTCTCTGATAGCCTTCCGGGATTGGGCAGGTGCTATGTTTATCGATAATATAATAGTCATTGCCCATTTGACCTGTTAAACTGACCTTGTAAAACCGTTGCATATCGGCAAAAAGCCAGTCGCCGTGGATCATTTCCTCGGGGCACACAGAAATCAGGATACGTTCCGGCACTTTGATATCTTGCAAGAAAAAATCATTGTAAAAAGGACGCTTTCTGGCAATATAGTCTTTTTTGTAAAACATGGTCGTCATGCCGACGACAAAAACCATCATCGCCGCCACTGCGATGGTGGCGTGGATTTTAGGTTTGTTTGCCAGAACATTTTCGAGGTGCAGTGCGACATTGTCTGCCAGAAAAGACAGACTTAAGACGAAAAATGGGAATGAATGAAGTATATAACGGGCATGTTGACGGGCACTGATTAAAAATGGGAGGCTGCCTGCCAGTGCGATGAGTAAAAAAAACAGGGCTTGGCGGTTGAATCGAATTTGTCGCAATGGGACTCTGGCGACAACCATCATCACCGCGACGGTTATCACAGGTACAATCATCTCCAGAATCCAACGTTCCACCAGGTACCAATGTGTGTCGCCAGGCGCCCTCTGACTGGTGAGACTCAACACGACCTGGGCTTGCCAGAAACCTTTCCAGAATTCGAGGCTGTCGGGAAATAGACAAAAGGTTACGAATAAAAAAAATGCAAATGCTACAACGGCCAATAAGGTACTGATGACAGCTCGTAAAAATCCGGTTCGAAAGGCCAGCCAGGAAATAGTGGGTACCGCAAACGTGAAACAAGCCACCGGTCCCTTGGCTATGAATCCAAGATAGATCAAAAGGCCGGAGAGCACACTGTATAGAAGGGAATATTTTTTAGCGACCACACTGAGGTATGAAACATACACGGCCAGGAGCGCCAATATCGTAAAGGTGATGACTAAACGATTGGTCTGGAGAAAATAAGTGAACAACGGCAAAACAACTACCAACAACATCGGCCACCAGCTGCCGACGGGTGCGAGTTGAAAATCGCGGCGCACCCGCTTCCAAAGCAAGGCCGTGCAGATCAGAATGATCAGGCCGATGACAAGTCCGTAAAAGGCCTCAAAGTAGGCTCCGTCGCCAAATAATCTGAAACCGATCGACTGAATCCAAAAGACCAGGGGCGGATGTTCATGAAATACGGGATGAACCGTGTCGCTTAAATACGGTTTCCAGAAGGAACCCCAGCCTTCGGCCATATTTCTGGCTACGCACGCATACTCGATACCGTCGCCGTGTTTTCCCAAGCGCAGAAGTTTATGCCCCACCAACAAATAATATAATGAGAGCACAAATCCCAATAAAATCCGTTTTGGTGATAACCTTGCAAACATGTTGATTCGATTGTTTTGGTCGTTGTTCGGTCAAACAATTAAAAAACTACTCATGCCACTGTGTCTGGATCTAATAGGACTCAATATCGCAGAGTTAGACGGGTCGGCGGCCTCCGCTATCACGATGGTTTCAAGAGGATGAGGAAGTCACGCGCCATCGGGATGACCCGCTGGCGCCGTTTGAGCTCTTTCCATGATTTTTCTTTGGCAATCGTTTCCCGGGTCGTTACGATCCCTCTGATTTTTGGATCCTTTGAGAGCTCCTTGAAATTATTCGAGCACTCGATAACTTTATTGTAGTAGTAACTCACTGCACATCTCGCTCTATATCCTGTATAACAATCGTAGAAAATAACCTCTTCGGATGCAAGCCCCTGATTTTTCAAGGCGCGACTTAACTTCAAATAAGCGGATGTCTGCTCATCAACAACCGTGTCGGCAACATCGATGGATAGAAGAAGCATGATGAAACTTAGGAAAAGTCCTGCAGTTTTGAGCGGCAAGAACTTTCTGGTAAGAAAAAGAGCTAGACCTAAGCCGATGACGTACGGCATCGGGCTAAGCAAGGAAACGTTGTAATAATATGCGAAGCAAAAAGGTATGGCCAGTCCCAAAAACGCCACGGCGAGAAAAATACGATCACTCCAGAGCATAATCTTTCCAAACATCTCAGGGAATTTTTCGCCATAGAACATAATTGCCCAGGCAGCCACAATCGAGCAAGGCATATAAATCGGAAGCAGATAACGCGCATTCTTTGCGCTAGAAAGATGCAAAATGAACACATACACTCCAATCCAGAGCAGCAAAAAACCAAGTCCCCGGCGATTTGCAAGCTGTTTGCGAAATCGGAGAAATCCCCATAGACCCAAAAAGAAAAAAGGTGATGCTGGAAATAGTCTTATGGGGAAATCATAGAAATAGGTAAAAAATGAAAAGCCGCGGTGCATGATGACGGTTTGATCGTAAGCTTCCTTAAACGCAGAAAACTGCGGATGTTTCAAAAGTGGGATGACCCACGGCAAAATCGGTAGCGCAACAATTGGGCTGCTAATTGCCAGAAGTTTCGGTGAAATCTTTCGGTGGTCGGGATTCCTGACAACGATAATGATGTAAGAAATGACGATGGCTAAATTTGTGAGGGCCACAGGTCCTTTACTCATGACGGCGCAGCCGGTGGCACCCCAAAACCCTGCGTACCAGAAGATTTTATGCCTTCTGTCTGGCGTCTCAACCCCGTAGTAGAAAAAGATAAGCGACATGGAATAGAAAACGGCCAGTTCGATATCAATTCTGGTTCTCTTGGCCCAAAAAAAGTAGCCATAAGCAGAAAGCAGAATGACAGCTGCGAGAAAAGCAGTTTCCGAATTTCGGAGGATTTTTCTAGCAAAGAAAAAAGTGATCAGAAATCCACAAAATCCGGCGACTGCCTCAGGAATACGCGCAACGAATGGACTGATGCCAAAGATCTTATATAATAAAGCTGTCAGCCAGAAGTGAAGGGCCGGTTTATCTGGGTAAATCCTTCCTCCCAAGCGAAGCAGGATCCAATCGTTGAACTCCAGTATTTCACGGGATATCTCAGCAAACCTCACGGAATCTTTATGTTCAAGAGACCGCCCTTCCAGAACAAAAAACAACGCAAAAATTCCAAAAATTACAAGGAAAAGTAAATACTTTTGGTTGGAAGAAATGGATAAGCGTTTATGAGATAGGTTAGATGAACCGTGCGTCATACCTTCAAACAAAAGGACGTTTTAATTAGTTTTCGTCGAAAACCGTGCTCACTTCAAAATAGGAAACGAATTCGTGCCCGTTTTCATTTTCGGATGAGCACTAATTAGTGCCTTTCTTTTGAAAAAAGAAATTTCGAATGGGGCACTAAGCAATTTGTTAATCTTATTCTATAAGCGCTAAGGTTTGGGTTAAGCTCCTGCATTTCAGAGCTGTGCAGGAGCTTACATGTTAATCAAACAGCGATCGTAATCTCGATTAAAGCGCCGGGCAATGACGAACCCTCCCGGGTTTCAGCCGACCGACGTTATTCCTCCCCTCCGCTGATTGCGAATCCTTTGGGCGTCAATCCGGTAGAGGACGGTGTGCCGGCGATTTTGGCCAGATACGTAGCACCGAGTTTTTCGATGTGATCAGCGACGCTGTCAAAATAGTTGTAGTGAACCTGTTCTTCTTCGATAATGTCTTCAAAGATCTTCGCACTGACACTGTCGCCGCTCTCCTGACAGATGATGAGGAACTGGTTGTAAAAATCGATCGTATCGTCTTCGAGATTCGCATCGAATGGAAAGATGGCTTCGACTTGTTGACCTTTTGAAACATCGCCGTTTTTGTCGGTTGTGGGCTCACCTCCCAGTTCTTTGATGCGCTCGGCGAACTGCTCCGCGTGGCGCATCTCATCGATCGCTATAAGCTTGATTTTCCCGGCCAACTCTCCGTAGTCCATGTCGTCCAGGTTGTAATGCTGGTTCATGTATTGATGAACGGCGAGCAGTTCCATGGATCGTGCTTTGTTGAGCACTTCGATAACCTTTTGCCTCCGTTCCTCTTTTGACTTTTGAGCCATGATATTCCTCCTAGTGTGGCATATAGATATTGCTTTTGTTTGTGGTGGCTTTTTACCGATGTCGTTCTGATGTTAAAATCCTGAGAAAGGTTCGCGTTTTACAAACTGTCCACGACCGACCTGACCCACAAACTCCATCTGATCTCCATTCCACTGGGCCACTTTCTGGCCGCGGGAATAAACCGCGCTGGGCATGCCGGTGACTTCCATGCCTTCGTACGGCGTGTAGTCCACATTCATGTGCAATTTGCTCTGGGTGACCTTAAACTTCTGATTTGGATCAAAAACGACAACATCTGCATCTTTGCCGACAGTAATTTCGCCTTTTTGCTTTAGCCCAAACATGCGCGCCGTTCCGGTGGACAGCACATCCACCATACGTTCCAGACTGATGCGGCCTTTGGCCACCCCTTCGGAATGCAAAAGCATCAGCAAGGTTTCAATGCCGGGCGCACCGTTCGGTATCTTCTTGTAATCGTCTTTTCCGAACATGTCTTTTTTGCCGTTGAAGTCAAACGGGCAGTGATCGGTAGCCACCACCTGCAAATCACCGCCTTTCAAACCTTCCCAGAGAGCAGCGTTGCTCTCTTTGGTTCGCAGCGGCGGCGACATGACGTATTTGGCTCCGTTCCAATCAGGTTCTTTATAACGTTCTTCGTCCAGCAACAGATACTGGGGACAGGTTTCGGCATAGATTTCAACTCCGCGATCCCGTGCCGCTTTAACAATCCACAGACCTTCTTTCGAAGATAAATGAACAATGTAGATTCGTGAACCGGTCATTTCAACCATCTTGGATGCCCGGTAAATGGCCTCCTCCTCGGCGATATTCGGACGGCTCACTGCGTGGTAATAAGGCTCCAGTTTGCCCTCCTTTTCCAAAACCTGATTCATGTGGTCAATTATATGAACGTTTTCCGCATGAACCTGAACCAGTCCGCCATACTCCTTGGTCTCCTGCAATAGTTTAATCATGGTGGCGTCATCTACCCGAAAATCATAGACCATGAATATTTTGAAACTTGGCGTTCCGTAATCCTGACAGGCTTTTTTAACTTCTTTAATGATTTCAGGTCTGGGATCCATGACCGCCGGGTGCAGAGAATAGTCCACGCAGGCCTTGCCCTCAGCTAGCGCTTTTTTGCGTTCCAGCGCTTCGAGAAGGGTTTCCCCCTTTTGCTGGAGGTCAAAATCCACTACGCAGGTGACACCGCCACAGGCGGAGGCTTTGGTTCCGGTTTCATAGTCGTCCTGTGCATGGGTTCCCATAAACGGCATAGATATGTGGGTATGGGGATCAATCGCTCCGGGAATGACATATTTTCCTGCGGCATCGACAACGTCATCGGCCGGGTTATCCAAATCGATACCGATCGCCGTGATTTTGTCGCCATCGGCAAACACATCGGCTTTGTAGCGACCGGATGAATTGACGACTGTTCCTCCCTTAAATAACACACTCATTTGGGCCCTCCTTTGTAAATGTTTCTAATTTTACTTTTTTCTCCAGACTTTTGTCCATGACTGCCGTCTCCTGACGTTTCCATCCCGGAGGCATTTCTTTGAATGTAATCAATTCGGGGACGGGGCAGACAAAACTGCATATCATACAACTGAGGCACTTGTCTTCAATCAAGTTCGGTCGGCGATTTTCGGCATCCCATTCAATCGCCTGTCCGGCACCGTCCTGGCAGACGATGTAACATTGCCCGCAGCCAATGCAGCGATCTAAATCATACTGAGCGATCCCCTGCCGATCAACCTCAAATGCTTCGGTTTCGTGCAGGTTGGGCAGGGCTTTGCCGACCAGATCAGAGATCCTGTCGACCCCGCGTTCGGCCATGAAATCGCTGAGGCCTTCGATCATGTCCTCAACAATCCGGTATCCGTAATGCATAATCCCGGTGGTAACCTGCAGCGTTGAAGCGCCAACTAGAATAAACTCCAGCGCATCAATCCAAGTTTCGATGCCACCGATTCCGGACAAAGGCAATCCGAGTTGTTCATTTATCGCCATGGAGGCGATAAAATTCAATCCAATGGGTTTGACAGCCGGACCCGAAGTGCCGCTGATGGCACCCTTACCGAAAACATTTGGTGTGGGAACATAATCATCCAGGCCAACGCCGGAAATGCCTCTGACGGTATTGATGGCCGAGATGGCATCGGCCCCGCCATTTTTGGCGTACATCGCCGGTTCGTTCATGTCGGTGATATTGGGTGTCATTTTGGCGATTACCGGTATGGATACCGCATCTTTGACGGCCGCAGTAAATCCCTCCAGCAGCTGGAAAGCTTGTCCGACCTTGTGGCCGGCACCCTCGATACACATGTGGGGACAGGAAAAATTCAGCTCCAGGATATCCGCCCCGTTGTCTTCGGCCGCCTTGGCCAAATAAGCCCATTCA
>JASFJP010000244.1:0-6934 GCA_050121225.1 Desulfobacterales bacterium | reverse complement strand
AAGGATCGGTTGTAGGAGGTATGGGACAGGCTCTATATGAACATGTGATCGTGGAAAAGGGACAGGTAATGAACCCCTCATTGCTCGATTATGGCTTCCCCACATTTTTGGAAATGCCGGAAATTGAAGCGATTGAGGTCGAAACCGACGACCCCATTGGACCGTATGGAGCAAAGGAGGCTGGAGAAGGCACTCAATTATCGCCGGCACCGGCTATTGTAAATGCCATTTATGATGCTATCGGTATTGATTTTATGGAGCTTCCGATAACACCCGAGAAGATCCTCGCAGCTTTGGAAGAAAAGAAAAAATAGGTAATCCCTATTCATATGGGCACAGGTATCTCTTTTACACAGCGAAAACCGAGCCAGTGAGCGCCATCGACAGGATCTTCTGGAGTCCAACGGCAGGTGATCCTGACAAAGGTTGCCGAGCCTAAAAAACACCCACCGCGCATAGGCAAACTTTCATCGAGCCATTTTCCTTCACACATCTCCCAGACATTGCCGCACATGTCATAACAGCCATATGGGCTTAGGCCTTCGTCGAAGATGCCTATTTCAGTGGTACGGTAGAGATCGTATTCTCTGGAATTGCATCTTTGCGGTAGAAATTCATGACCCCACGACCACCAACGACCATCTTGTCCCCTTCCGGCTTTTTCCCACTGGGCTTCCGTCGGTAGGGATTTTCCGGCCCATCTGGCATAAGCCCTTGCATCTTCCCAACCCACAAAGACAACCGGTTGCATAGGTTGCCCCCAGCTAGGATGATTAAATAAGATCGGTTCTCGATGGCCGGTGCTTTGAATGAATTTGCGGTATTGGTAGTTTGTGACGGGATAACGGTCAACATAAAATGCCCCTAAATAAACTTTGCGCGCGGGGGCCTCGGATGCAAACACGGGATTTTCTCGATCATCAAGAATGAATATTTGATACAGCTCTTCCTCGCTTATACCCATTTTAAATTCACCTTCGGGCACTATCACCATTTCTGCTCCGTCAATAGGCGAGACAATCGATTCCGGCAGGGATCCGGAGCCCGCTATTTTGCCAATGTCCCAATTATCATCCAATATTCGTGTGTCCTTCTATACACAGCGTCATAATAAATTGCGTATTCTCCTTTTGAATCGTTGATTTTAAAACTAGCGCATCGTTTCAAGCATGCAGAACGCTGTGTATGGTCGTGCAATGATTTATGTCGTTCTGTATAACAAGAGTAGCTTATTGATAAAGATAACAGAAGTGCGAGAAACGAAGCAATCGAAATAACGCCCTGCGGACGTGTTTGCATCAATAAAAAGGAAATTTCTCCCAAAATTCTTGGTCGGTTTTTTGCCATTCGGCACCGAATTTTTTTTCAAAAAATGACGCCATCCTTCCGTACCATTTGGTCCAGGGATTTTTGCCTTCTTCCTTGGCACGGAGAATATCCTCAAGAAATGATTCAATGTCGACCATTTTCTCTTTGGGTAAATAAGATGCAGCACCTTGTTTGTATGATTTGACAACATTATCAGGGCTTAATGCATGGGCGGTTAACATGACGGCGATGATATTACGATCAGTGGCAATTTCCAGCAATTCATAGCCTTCCACTCCCATTATATCTAAAATAGCCATATCAAATTTCTGGTTTTCCAAATAATCTTTGGCAGCTTTGAAATTGGAAGCCTTTACCACCTCACACATGGGCAATAAATCCTCCAAGGAGTCCAGTACATCCGGCTCATCATCAACCAGCAAGACTTTTTTACCAACCAGTAGGCTTTCTTTTTTCATAAGATCGTCTCCCTGCCAAGTGCTCCGATTCACAACTACAATGACATATATTTATTGATCCATCTAACATGATTGCTCCCTCGACTCGGCTGAGCCGTTCGACCCTGAGCTCACAGCCGAAGGGCTCGTCGCAGGAAGCCCTTAATCCTAAGTGTGTCAATACGTCACCATATCTACGAATCGATGGAATAATCACGATAAAACCATCGACTTCAACAATTACGAATTGTGGGTTCGCGGATAAGTAATGAAAGTGTCATAGATCGTTAGGGACCACATTGTTTGCAAAAAGCATATATTCTTTAGCATAAAAAAAGAAACATAGCGGTTGTCATAAATTACGATAACCTTGGATGATTATGCAACAATATCTTCGCTTGTTACTAACCTGGACTATACGGAACATATATATGACAGCCGGTATAATATGATGCTCTTTTCTAATAGAGTCAACTTTTTCAAAATTGACTTTTAACCGCGATAATGCTTTAACAGCGGATGTTCCTTAGTACCATGTGCCGTCGGATCCAAGAACCTGTACCATAAACTTACTTTCACATGATTCTTTAATTGTTTGGATCTTATCAATTTGTTTGATTCGAGACTACCCAAATCATGAATCGCGATACCGTCAATAAGTTCGTTCTCATTTTGTTAGTCATATTTATTTCCGCAATATTCCTGTCCATGATTCGAACATTTTTGATGGCGATTTTCCTGGCGGGCATCTTTTCAGCCCTTGCGTATCCTCTTTATAGACGCTTGGAGCGTTGGTTTAAGGGGCGTCGTGCCCTGGCCTCGCTGACGACGTTGCTATTCATCGTGATTGTTATCTTACTGCCACTCACCGTGCTAATGGGAATAATCACTGGCCAGGCCATCGAGGTCGGCCACACCGTCAAACCATGGGTCCAAAAGCAGCTTTCTCAACCAGGGGCTTTTTCCGAAACTCTAAGCTCCCTTCCTTTCTACGACAAGATCGCGCCATACAAAGAGCAGATCTGGCGCAAAGTCGGAGAAATGATTGGAGGTGTCAGTAAATTTTTAATTAGCAGCCTCTCATCGGTAACTCTTGGTGCCGTCAACATCCTATTTATGGTATTTGCGCTGTTGTATACCATGTTCTTTTTTTTAATGGACGGTGATAAACTCCTGGAAAAAATTCTTTATTATTTGCCCCTTCAGGACGATGATGAGCGTCGAATGCTGAATAAGTTCACTTCAGTAACCCGCGCTACCCTGAAGGGAACGGCTGTTATCGGCATATTGCAGGGTGGTCTGGCCGGATTTGCCTTTTGGGTAGTCGGAATTCCCAGTGCTGTTTTTTGGGGTACTATTATGGCGGTGCTTTCGATCATTCCCGGCATCGGCACCGCTCTGATTTGGGTGCCGGCAGCCATTATGTTGGGGGCTGCGGGCAACTTTCTAAAAGCTATCGGCCTGGCTTTGTTTTGTGCTTTAGTTGTCGGCAGTATTGACAATCTACTGCGCCCTGTTCTCGTTGGCAAAGACACTCAGATGCACGAATTAATGATCTTTTTCGGCACCTTAGGCGGCATCATCATGTTCGGCATCATGGGCATGATCATCGGCCCAATCGTGGCGGCACTCTTTGTAACGGTCTGGGAGATTTACGGCGTGGCCTTTCAGGATATTTTACCGGCAGTGGGGGAAGTGCTATCAAAGCCCCGGGAGAAGAAAGGTGTTGGCAACGATGACCCCGGCGATTGAATTCATCAGATATTATTTGCAACTGCATGTTTTACCTTGAATATAATCTAAGCCAAAAAAAATTGTAGGGGAGGATATCATGTCGCAAATGACAATAGAGGAAAAGTATAAAAGAGCAGCAAAGGTAATCTGCAAACAGGGCATGGTCCAATTTCCGGTAAGTGACACGGCGATCTCCATTATAACGACTGTTGTGGGGGATAACGAAGAAGAACTCGACTTGATTTATGCGTTTCGCGAAAAGCCTTCCCAAACCATGGACCAGCTCATGGAATCGAGTGGTATGTCGGAGAAAAAAATTGAGCAACTTACCGCAAGCCTTGCAAAAAAGGGGCTTATTTTTAATCAGCCGAGTTCCGCGGGTGTCATGATTTACAGGCTTTTGCCGCTCATGCTGGTGGGTGTGATGGAATACAAATTCATGGTTGAACTCAAGGGCAGTGAGGAGGAAATAAGGCTTGCCCGGTTGTTTGAAAAGCTGCTGGAAGAACTCCGGGAACTGACCCAAGAGCAATACGACACCCTTTCACCCCTGTATGAATCTGCCCCTCCTGTGGACCGAACCGTACCTACTTGGCAAACGGAAGACGGAAAGCCGATTAAAATAATACCCGTTGACAAGACGGTGAATTTTTCTGAGGAATTCGTTCTTCCGAGTCAGACGGTCGAAGAGATCATCAACAAATTCGATGACATTGCTGTTGGATATTGCTTCTGTCGTCAGCGGAGAAGTCTTCTTGGAGATGACTGCAGTACCGATGCGCCCACATTCAACTGTTTCACTTTTGGAAAATCTGCTCGTCATACCAGCGCCCAGGGTTTTGCAAGAAAAGTCACAAAAGCGGAGGCCTTGAAAATCATGAAAGAAGCGGCACAAGCCGGACTGATCCATAAAGCTTTTCATCCGGGCTCCAGGGAGTCCAGCCCGGAGACGAGCATCTGTAACTGCTGCAAGGATTGCTGTGATACCATGGGGCTTTGGCGCGCGGGTACACTGCCGTTGATTAATTCCACTTACCATCTTTCCGTGATCGACCCAGACGCCTGCACAGGCTGCGGCATCTGCCTGGAGTGGTGCCCCACAGATGCCATTGCCCTGAATGAAGCGGGGTTGGCACAGCGAGATGAGAGTGCTTGCCTTGGATGCGGAGTGTGTTCCCGGTTTTGCCCAGAGGAGGCCATATCGCTCAAAGAGGGTTTGCGACGGGTTTTTATTTTGCCGCCGCGATTACGTAGCACCGCGTAATTATATGGATCTAAATTTCTACAACTTTCATTATCGCGCTCGAAGATTGTCAATTCAATGCGTGAAGTTTGACACTGCTCTGTATTTGTGACAGATATAGACCATCTGACTCCAGAAATAAAATGGAGTTTCTATGTTGTTTCGAAAATGGGTTTCGGAAGCATCCCCATCGTATTATATTTTTGTGGTTTTTTCTCAAGCGGATGTCATGGTTATAACAGGCTTGAGCGGTGTGTCATGAATAATTTGAAATCACGAATGGTCTTGTTCATTCTTCTCGTGTTCCCCGCCGCGGGTATTGCACAGGACGATTCGTTGGATCATGACGACATTTTAAATATCAAAGTTTGCTTGGTAGATCGGTCGCAGGTATGTCTCAACGGCACGGATTACCCAAATTGTAAATCAGTCGGAATTGAAGGTCTGGATCGTATTCTTGAAGACAAATTTTTGGTTAGCCTACAAATTTCACCGCAGTATGTTTTCTATAACAAATCTGAGGGATTAAAACGCCTATTTTATGACATTAAATCATACATGAATGAATACGATAATAAAAATTTCAATATAGACTACAGTGGTAGAAAGTCAATTCTGCTCATAATTCAAAATGATTACCCTGATGATGAGAAAATATTGATTAAAAGACATAAATGCGCAACGCCATTAAAAGAACCCGCAAAAGAATATATTACCCAGACGCCAGTTACCCTCCGTCATAGAGAGCGATGGTTCAATCATCAAAATGCCCTTTTCTTCCATCCAGAGTATAAATGCAAATTCGAAATTGCTGCCATGAACAGAAACAAAAAATGGATCATACATTTCATGCAGTAGGTGAGCTATCATTAAAAGTCTCTTGCGGAGTTCCGTCAAACCATCATTTAAACCTCCAAACCAACGTTTAGAAGGAGCCGGGACATTTTTCGTAAAAAGGATACCGGAGAGTATCGGCAACTTTTGGAAGGTGTTCATTTGAAAACCCTGGTGCATGGGGAAAAGACGCTGATGGCCGAATTTCGAATTCCAAGAAATGTTAATGATTCAGGTATTGTGAATTTTTTGCTCCCAGGTCTGACAGTGAGTAAAGCGGAGCAATTCAATGACGGATCAAAACGATTATAATAGGAAGGGATTCTTTATCATGAGATACTTTGTAGTTGTATTTTTGCTTTTATCAGTTTCAACTGCCGTATTGGGTGCCACAGGCGCTTCGGTGACTTATCAGGTCAATGGTCAATCTTATGAGGGATATTTCATTAGCCCCTCTGACCAGGCGCCTTTCGTGCTGCTGATTCATGACTGGGATGGTTTGACGGATTATGAAGTCAAGCGCGCCAATATGCTTGCTGATTTGGGTTATACTGTTTTTGCCATGGATTTGTTTGGTGCCGGCGTGCGACCCACTGAGGTGAAAGACAAACGCCAGCATACGGGTGAACTTTATAAAAACAGAAAGAAAATGCGGGATTTGATGAAAGGGGCTTTGGATATGGCCAAGAATAGAGGCGCCAATATAGAGAATGCCGTCGCTATGGGTTATTGTTTCGGTGGCGCGGCAGTGCTTGAACTGGCGCGATCCGGGGCTGATCTGAAAGGTTTTGCCACGTTTCATGGAGGCCTTAAGACACCGCAAGGACAAAATTACACCAAAACCCGGGGAAAAATTTTAATTATGCACGGTTCAGCAGATACAGCGATTACCATGGATCAGTTCGCTGATTTGGCCAACGAGCTGGAATCGGCCGGCATTGCCCATGAAATGATCACCTACGGCGGGGCCCAACATGCGTTTACCGTTTTTGGTGGCAACCGCTATCAGGAAGAGGCGGATAAAAAATCCTGGAAGCGTTTTACGGAATTCCTTGCGGAAACCTTGAAAAAACGAAACTAATTGTGAGATTTGGAAACGAAATAGCAATTCCACTGGGCAAATTATTATTACGTGGTTATCCTAAAAGCTCAAGTAAGTGACGTCAACGCCTATTCCAAGAGACGACACTTGGGCTTTATAGATAACAAATATTATTATTTTGGAAGTTTGACCGGTTCGCGACCAGGGGCAGAAATTCCGCGGCGCTCGAGTAATGATCCATCCTGCCGGTAAAGATCAATTAACGCCTTGAGGTAGTTGGCAAGGGCCCGCACCTCAGCGATCCGGCTGACCAGC
>JASFJP010000243.1:0-6934 GCA_050121225.1 Desulfobacterales bacterium | reverse complement strand
GGTTTTGCCATTCCCATTAATTTGGCCAAAGGAATTATAACTCAGCTTAAAGCCGAAGGTGAGGTCACCCGCGGATGGCTGGGTGTTGCGATTCAAGATCTTACAACTGAAATGGCTGAATACTACGGACTCAAAGATCGCAAAGGGGTGCTCGTAGCGGATGTGTTTAAAGACGATCCTGCAGATGCAGCTGGTATAAAAGCCAAGGACATAATCCTCGAAGTCAACGGTCAAAACATAGAAACCAGTCGCCAGCTGACAGCTATGATTGCCGGACTCGAGGTTGGAGATACGGCCAGAATAGAGGTATTGCGTGACGGCGAGCAAAGATCATTTAATGTTAAAATTGCCAAAAGAGATGATGAGCGACTGGCTTCCCAAAGAACTCCGCAAAAGCAAGAGGAGGAAGAATTTGGAATCCGCGTAACGGATTTGACCACTGAAATCATTCAACGATTCAACATTGGCGAGATGACCGGGGTTATCGTCGTCGGGGTTGAAACCGACAGCAAGGGAGCCGAAGCAGGTGTTCAAGCCGGGGATGTCATCAAAGAAATCAATCACAAGGTCATTGAATCGGTGGATGATTATGCGGAAACTATCGGAAAAGTAAAGAAAGGAGAATCTGTCAATATGTTTGTTTGGCGCAGAAATGCCGGGTTTCTGGTCATTAAGATGACGAAATAGGTAGCGGCTAATCGCTTATCGTTTTTTTTATGTTTGGTATCGTCTCCGGTTTACCGCGAACCATATAGCGGCTATCTCCATCGCGGGAGGTTACATTCTCATAAACACCGTCATCGCGTTTTACCAATTTTGTGAAGCCTAAGTCTCGCAGTTCGCTGTTTGTTTTTGGACAACTGATGTTTGTGCGGGATATGATTCTCTGCACCGGACCGGCACACTTGGGGCATTTTGTGAGTGGCGCGTCATCAATGGACTGTTTAAACTCGAATACGTCACCAAGGGGGCAAGATTCTTGTAAATGTTCATATTCATAAACGGGCATTACGAATCCTCTCTGCACGTGTCTAAGCGTTTCCTGAGAAAATCCCTGTAATAGGGGTCACTAGCGAAAGAACGTTAAAGTCAACTAAAAGCAGGTTGTCCGAATCCGGATCCAACTAAACTAAATTATACCAGGATTGGCGAAAATTGGAAATGTTTCTTGCCGGGATATCCACGCACCAAATGTCGCGCTCAACGATAACCTGATAAAATATGGTCTTTTATTCTCCGCACCATCGCATTTGATGAAAACACCTTTTAGAGCGTTTGCCAGAATAACGTTCCGATGTCATAAATTACGATAACCTTTTATGATTACACAAAAATATCTTCGCCTGTTATTGATCTGGACCAAACGGAACACATTTATGACAAATCGGTATAGTTTGTCACCTCCCCCTCCTCGACGGTCACATCTTGAATAGACTCAAAGTATATTTAATAACAGTATGTTATGTGTTCTAAAGTTTGCTCCAAAATAGCCGATAGCTAGTATGTGCGAATCGAAGGAGAACCGAAAGCAATCCCTTAGAGGCGGTTTCATAACCCAATCTGAGATCTGTAAATAACATGGGTTTAAGAAAGGCATAGTCGATCAACCGCAGGTTTACAACGTTCAATTTTTCCATATTACAACTAGGAAATCGCTAATCATCTGAATCGGAATTGAATCTATGAATACTATCCACCCGTTGGAGAATCCTGAAATTAAGATGAAAATAAAAGAAGCTGAAACGTGTCATTCCATGGGAATGGTGCACGAAGCGCTTCAAGTATATGAAAATATTTTATCCGGTTTGCCCGGTAAAGATGGTCAGCTCCGTGAGGTTGTACGCGGAAAAATTTCAGTACTGAGAAAAGAAATTGTCGATCAGGAACAGGCAGAAAAGCAAGGTGTTACAGAAGAAGACCTTTCCATCTTAAAAAAAACCCTGTCGGTTCATGATGACGTTCCAACCATTCTCGATAGTGCGGCAGCACTTAAAGAACTGGGTCTATTAGATGAGGCCATTGCCGAATATGAAAAATTGCTCCAATTTGATTTCTCCAAATCTGATTATTCTAAACTCGATTGCTCTCCGGCGAAGATCATTTTTGATTATTTAAATTGTCAGTTAGAAGTAAAACCACCACAGGAAGTTGTAAAAGAAGCCTATAAGGTGATTTACAAGCACAATCTATCGGAAAAGGAAACGGCTCAAATTAAATTCAGATTGGGGTTACAGTTGGAAGAAAAGGATCAAAACGATATTGCCTTTGAGCTTTACAAAACCGCTTCGGAAATTGATCCCTCCAATGTCGATATCATCAATAAGCTAGAATCACTAAAAGACAAAATATCAACAAGTTCGCGTTACGATTACCTGCTTCAGAATAAATTCGTTACGACCCAGCAGCTTCAGGAATCCTTGTCGATTGCTAAAAAAATGAATAAAAGCGTTGAATCTGTGCTGGTCGACCGTTTCGGGATTGACAAAGAAGAGGTGGGGAAATCACTTTCACTTTTCTACGGATGTCCCTTCCGTGACTTTGATGGCGAGTTGCCGATTCCATTTGAATTGACCGCTAAATTGAAAAAGTCTTTTTTGCTTTACTATGTGTGGGTTCCCTTAAGCTGGGATAAGCAAGGGGTAGAGATCCTGGTTGATGATCCTAAAGACCTTCGAAAAACCGACCACATCAGGACATTGATGACTAACCAGAAAATCAAGTTTAGCGTCGGAATCAAGGAGGATATAGAAAAATACATTAATTACTTTTTTGATCCCCATGCCGAAAAAATGAGCAATGAAGCCATGGAAAATTTGGATGATATCATTCCTGATGTTACTTTCGAAGAGGAGGATGATGAGGCCGATGACGATATGATCGACCTGAATGAGTCGTCCAATCAGGTCGTTAAATTTGTTGATCAGATCTTGGTCACTGCTTATCGCAACAATGTATCTGATATCCATGTGGAACCGTCTCCTGTTACCCGAAAAACGGTTATTCGGTTCAGAACCGATGGTGTTTGCCACGAGTATATTCAGGCGCCCAACGCCATGGCGCCTGCGATTGTATCTCGGCTTAAGATTATGGCGGATCTGGACATTGCAGAGCGGCGGTTACCCCAGGACGGGAAAATAAAAATGAAGCGCAAGGGAATCCCTGAATTTGAATTGCGGGTTTCCACTATGCCGACAGCTGGAAGGTTTGAAGATGTGGTCTTAAGAATATTGACACAGTCGCACACCTTTAAATTGGATGAAATTGGATTAAACGATCGAAACTTAACTATTCTGAAAAGAATAATAGAGCGACCCTATGGAATGATCCTGTGCGTCGGCCCGACCGGCTCGGGAAAAACAACCACGCTTCATGCCGCCTTGGCCCATGTAAACACGGTAGGCGTCAAGATTTGGACGGCTGAAGATCCCGTGGAAATTACCCAGGCGGGTTTGCGTCAGGTGCAGGTAAAACCACAAATCGGTCTTGATTTTGCGCGGGTCATGCGCGGCTTTTTGAGACTAGATCCTGATATTATCATGATTGGTGAAATGCGGGATCGGGAAACCGCAGCCATTGGTATTGAAGCGTCCCTCACAGGGCATCTGGTTTTATCTACCCTGCACACCAATAACGCTCCAGAAACGCTGACTCGGCTTCTGGATATGGGTATGAATCCGCTGAACATTTCAGACGCTTTTTTGGGCGTACTGGCGCAACGACTGGTCAGACAGTTATGTACAAAATGCCGGGAGTCCTATCATCCCGCTGAAGAGGAATTTGAAGATATCCAAACCGACTATGGATCAAAAGCGTTCCAAAAAATAGGGCTTGAATACGACGCAAACCTGAAATTGTATCGTTCCCCCGGGTGTGAGAGCTGCAGTGGCTCCGGTTATAAAGGGCGAGTGGGTATCCACGAGCTGCTTGAGGGCACGCCTGAAATAAAACTGCTGATAAAAAAGCAGGCAACGTCCCATGATCTTGCTAAGCAGGCTGCAAAAGAAGGAATGACCACACTCAAACAGGACGGTATTCACAAAGTATTCGAAGGCTTAACGGACATGAAGGATGTGCGTCGTGTTTGTGTCGAATAAGTTTAGGAAAGAGTGATGCAAAAAAAAGCATTGGTTGTAGATAACGATTTTTTCTTCGTCGAGTTTCTTAGTGAATTGTTACAGGAAAGGGGTTATCAGATTCTCAAAGCCTATGATGGAAAAGAGGGTATCGTCAAACTGGACGCAGGTCCGGTAGATATCCTGTTTGCAGATTTGATCACACAGAAAGTTGACGGCAGACAGTTTTTTAAATACGCGCGCTCCAAATATGACGGCAATCCTTTCCCGATTGTGGCTCTTTCAGGAACCATGCTTGAACACATGGGATCTTTGAATACAATTGATGCCGATTATTTTATCGCTAAAGGACCGATTGACGCGTTGAAAATCAAACTCAATGCATTTATGGACGAACTGGAAAACCCGACATTTCAATCGCCTCCTGATAAGCGCGTTCTGGCCGCAGACAATGTATTTCCCAGACGTGACGCAATGGAACTGATAAAATCCTTGCGGTTTCAGCAAGCCGTGATTGAGTGCGTCGGCGTTGGGATTATAACTGTCGATCATGATACGCGAATCATTCATGCAAATCAGACAGCCCTTGATCTTGTCGGCCAAGGTTATGCCGAAGTCATTAATTGTCCGATTGCGGAAATTTTTTCCGATAAAGATCGAATTAAATTGGTTGAGGCCCTGAAACATGTCATCCATCCCCATGAGCAAAATAACGTTTCATTTTACACTACCCTCTGTTCTCAGATGATCGGAATCGTCGTTTCCTCCTTCAAGGTGGAGGATGAAGATATCGGCTGGATCATCTCACTGCAGAACGTACTTTCAGGTGGCGAATACTAGATCGCACAAGATTGACCCCACCATTTGAAATTTCAGAGTCAGCTCTCCCATCCACTCATGTGAGACTCCGAATTCGACCTTCGCTTTTTTAGAATCTCTGTTAGCCAAATTTTCTTTTTCGATTAAACTGGCCGATTTTCAGGCCAGCGGCGATGTTCATATCTGATCCGATAGCGCTTTTCGCAAAATTGCCATCGCCGAATCCGCTTGCAGTTGTATAGTGTCTCTGGTAAGTAATCGTTGCTCCAATCAAGGCCTTGGGATTGCAAAGCGGCCGGATTAGAAAGGAAACTCGTTAAATGACTCGTGTGGCTGTCGTAGGCGCGACCGGATACGCCGGTGCAGAACTTGTCAGGATTCTATCCCATCATCCGCAAACGGAGTTAACCATCCTAACCTCCCGTCAGCATGCCGGAGTAAGGTTTGATCACGTATATCCTTCCATGGCCGGGAGAGTTGAGCTCGTTTGTGAAACATATTCGACGGATCGCATTTGCGAAGGAGCGGACATCGTGTTTATGGCCCTTCCGCATCAGCTTCCGATGACGTATGTGCCTGATTTATTGAAACATGGTAAAAACATAATCGACCTTTCCGCTGATTTTCGATTTAATGATGCGTCCATCTATGAGGCTGCCTATCAGCCACATACCTCGAGGGATTTACTTCAATCGACGGTTTACGGTCTCAGCGAAATTTACAAGAATGAGGTCAAAACAGCGAATCTCGTCGGCAACCCCGGTTGTTATCCAACCAGTGTGTTACTTCCGCTTATTCCCTTGATCAAAGAGGGCATGTTGGATTTAGATTCGCTGATTGCAGATTCGAAATCAGGAGTCAGCGGAGCCGGTCGTTCTCTTTCGATTTCATCCCACTACTGCCAGGTGAATGAATCCTTTAAACCTTACAAAGTGGCGCAGCATCGACATAATCCGGAAATGGAAATGGTATTGAGTCGTGAAGCCGGCCAAACGGTCAATTTGACGTTTGTTCCGCACTTGGTTCCAATGACGCGTGGTATGCTGACAACGATCTATGCGGTTCCGTCAGGTTCCCTTTCAGCGCAACGCATCGAAAATGTTTACAAATCCGTGTATTCCGATCAACCCTTTATTCGCCTGTGTCGCGAAAACCATCCACCGGACACACTGCACGTGCGAGGAACGAATTATTGTGACATTGGGTTTAACCTGGATGTCCGCAACAACCGCCTGATACTGATGTCCGCCATTGACAATCTTGTTAAAGGCGCTGCCGGCCAGGCTGTTCAAAATATGAACATAATGTTAGGCTATGAGGAAACTGCAGGTCTTTCAAACGCCCCATTTCCGATTTAGAACCGGCATTTCAAAGTTAATTCCATTAAGATCAAAAAAATTGACTGTCTTTTAACAGAACATAAGACTGACGAATCATTATTTAATTCTGCTCAGTTTTCTTGACAATGAAAAATTAATGAATTAGAAAAGGCGGAACCGAACGTTTTGTAAATTAAAATAACCGTTTGTAAATCTTTCGTATAATCATTTCAAAAGGAGGTTGAAGATGACGGCAAAGCTAATCAAGGGAACTGAAATTCGAGAAAAGATTCTTGACGAAATTAAAAAAGAGGTGGCGGAAATCAAGGAAAAAAATGGTGTCGTACCCGGCTTAGTGACAATTTTGGTCGGCGAAAATCCTGCCTCCATTTCCTATGTCACGTTGAAAATTAAAACGGCGAATCAACTGGGATTCAAAGAAATTCAGGACAGTCAACCTGATGACATTTCCGAAGAGGATCTTTTGGCACTAGTTGACAAGTACAACAAAGACGACAGTATTCACGGAATTTTAGTTCAACTTCCTCTACCCAAGCATCTGGATGAGAAAAAGGTCCTCAATGCTATTGATCCGGATAAAGATGTCGATGGTTTCCATCCCGTCAATGTGGGACGTTTGATGATCGGAGGGTCGGAGGTGAAATTTCCACCCTGCACACCTGCCGGCATTCAAGAAATGATTGTCCGTTCCGGCGTGGAGAC
>JASFJP010000242.1:0-6942 GCA_050121225.1 Desulfobacterales bacterium | reverse complement strand
TGTCGTCGGAATGGAGTCCAGTGGTCGGTTCATCAAGAATGTACACGGTCTTACCGGTCCCTTTTTTGCTGAGCTCTCGGGAAAGCTTCACCCGCTGAGCTTCACCGCCGGATAAGGTGGTCGCCGGCTGACCCAATTGAATATAGCCTAAGCCCACGTCAACTAACGTCTGCAGCTTGGCACGGATTTTAACGAGTCTTGAAAAGAATCCCATGGCCTGATTGACCGTCATTTCGAGTACCTCTTTTATATTCTTACCTTTGTATCGTATCTCTAACGTTTCTCGATTGTATCGGTTACCACTGCACACATCACAGGCAACATAAATATCGGGTAGAAAGTGCATCTCAATCTTGATAATCCCGTCCCCTTGGCAAGCCTCACACCGCCCGCCCTTCACATTGAAGCTAAAGCGGCCTGGTTTGTAACCACGTGCACGGGATTCGGGCGTCCGCGAAAATAACTCACGGATATAGGAAAAAACACCGGTGTAGGTGCCGGGATTGGATCGCGGAGTTCGGCCGATAGGCGATTGATCGACATTTACAACCTTGTCGATATGGTCAATCCCTAAAATACCAGAATGCGCTCCAGCTGGCTGCCTGGCCTGATAGAGTCTTTGAATTAGGGCGGGATAAAGGGTTTCCAGAACCAGCGTTGATTTTCCGGAGCCGGATACACCGGTAACACATATAAAACACCCCAAAGGAAACTCGACCTGAATACGTTTGAGATTATTTTCAGCAGCATCTTGCACGACGAGCTTCGGTTTGGTATTGGAACGCCTCAGGGTAGGGGTTTCAATTGACTTGCGACCGGATAAATATTGGCCCGTGAGGGAGCTGTCACAGGTTAGAAGATCTTGAGGCGTACCGGCAAAAACCATCTGCCCGCCGTTTACACCCGCACCGGGTCCCATGTCCACAACATAGTCGGCAGCGAGAATCGTATCTTCATCATGTTCGACGACCAGCACGGTATTGCCGAGATCACGCATTTGTAAGAGGGTCGCAAGCAGCCGCTGGTTATCCTTCTGATGCAGACCTATGCTGGGTTCATCCAGGACATACAGAACTCCCGTGAGTTTAGATCCAATTTGAGTTGCCAATCGAATTCGTTGGCTTTCGCCCCCTGACAGCGTCTGTGCGGATCGATCAAGGGTTAGATAAGAAAGACCCACATTTTGTAAAAATCCGAGTCGCTCGACAATTTCTCTTAAAATCCTGCGGGCGATGATCTCTTCTTTGCCTTCCAGTCTCAAATCCAGAAAAAAATCGCGGGCCTTGGCAACTGACAATGACGTGATGTCAAAAATTGTCAAATCACCCACCTTAACCGACCGGCTCGCGCGATTCAGCTTTGTACCGCTGCAATCCGGACAGGGGCGAAAATTCATGTATTGCTTTATTTCTTCGCGAATGTGATAGGAATCTGTTTCTTTATATCTGCGTTCCAGATTTGGGATGACCCCTTCAAACGGCTTTTGATAGGTATACCGGCGATTGTTGCGTTCGAAATAAAAGCTAATCTGCTCATCTCCCGAGCCATAAAGAATGACGTTTTGAAAATCTTGCGGCAGTTCTTTGAATGGCAAATAGATATCGGTACCGTAATGTTTGGTTAATGCGTCCAAGAATTCGATGAAATGCATACTATTGCGTTTGGCCCAAAGACTGACGGCACCTTCTCGCAATGACAGCTCTGGATTCGGTATGATTAGGCCGGGATCCAAGTCGGTTGTCGTTCCCAGGCCGTCGCAATTCGGGCAGGCACCCTGAGGTGAGTTGAATGAAAAACTTGCCGGGGTGAACTCCGGATAACTGATTCCGCACTGTGTGCAAGCGGAGGTTTCATTGAAAAGGATACTTTCTTTATCTAAAATTTCGACTGTAACCGATCCTCCCGATTGGGCCAGTGCAAGCTCCAAGGAATCCGCAAGACGGTTACGTATTGTTTCTTTTATAATTAAACGATCTACAACAACATCGATATCATGCCGCTTGTTTTTTGCTAGTTTGCCAACCTCTTCTATCTCCAGCATTTTGCCATCGACTCGAACCCGGGCAAATCCTTCTTTTTGCAAGCGCGTGAAAAATTTTTCGTGGGTTCCCTTCTGGGCGGTGATTACCGGTGCCAAGATCGCCACTCGGGTGCCTGCGTTCAGCGACATCACGGTATCCAAAATTTGATCGATAGTTTGGGAGGTGATCGGCCGACCGCATTGATAACAATGGGGCATTCCGACTCGGGCGAATAGGAGGCGTAAATAGTCATATATTTCCGTAACCGTTCCGACCGTGGAACGCGGATTGTGGCTGGCTGTTTTTTGTTCAATCGCAATCGCAGGAGAAAGTCCTTCGATCAGATCGACATCGGGCTTGTCCATGCGCTCCAAGAACTGGCGTGCATATGTCGACAAAGACTCCACGTACCTTCGTTGGCCTTCGGCATATAATGTATCAAATGCAAGCGTAGATTTTCCGGAACCCGATAGGCCGGTAATAACGACAAAAGCATTTCGCGGCAATTCAACATCAATGTTTTTCAGGTTATGTTGGCGTGCGCCTCTGATAATGATTTTTTCAGATCTCATAATTCACATCTTTTGGATAAGTACGATGACCCTCATTACAGCCTTCGAAAAATATTTTCAAACACATTTCATGTAACCATCTGTTGTGACTAAGGTTTGCCCAATAACTAAAATTATTCCCAACATTTTTTTAATTTTTTCAAAATTTAAAGATATTAAAAGATATTTCGAGATTTCAGGAGAAGACTTGATTGTCAACAACTCGGCGCTATCAATGGAATTGCTTAAAATTCTTGAAGAAATCTATAGATTCATAAAGTTTGTATTTAAAGAGACTTGGCACATGATCATTAGAAACATAAAGGATAACAACTAGATATAAATTGTTTAAAACCGATTTAACCGACATCTCAGAATCCTATTATTTAGGTTTGACACAATCAGGCGGATGCCATAAACAGGCACATGTTTTCTTCAGGTATGTAAATCATCTAGAGAAAACCTACCCAGCCGTTTAACTCCAATGATTTGTGCTAAAAATTTATTTCTACCACAGCGCAAAAATTTTATCTCTATATAATTTTTGGAACTTGATCTATAAACTTTATGGAAGCTTTGTGGAAAAAGATAAAACTTGGGATTAAGCAACGCATTCCCGGCCATAGTTTTAGAATGTGGATTGAACCGCTAAAGGTCAAGAGTACCGACAAATCCAACTGGGTGGTTTATTGCCCGAATTTTTTTTCTAAGAAACGCGTTAAAGATCTGTACGGTGAGCTGTTGAAAAACGAAATCCAATCTGCTTTAGGGCATGTTTGCGAGCTTTCATTTAAGCTATCCAGAAACGGTTCCGAGCCGAAAAATAAAGGCGACGATGACCTGCAACTGCTGCTGCCGACCGACAATGTGCGTCCTCACGGTGGACGCCTTTTACGTAAAGATTTCACGTTTGACTATTTTGTTGTCGGAGGCAACAATGATTTTGCCTATTCAGCGTCACTTTCACTGGCTTCAAGAAAAAATACTCACCAGAATTCATTATTTCTATTGTCCGAGACAGGTATGGGCAAAAGCCATCTTTCCCAGGCAATAGGACATCATGTTCTCACCGCCTATCCCAATGAGAGGGTTTATTATATCACCGCCGAAGACTTCAGCAACGAAATGGTACAGGCCTATCGGCACAATTGCATTGACAAGTTTAAGGGGAAATACCGTACTCAATGTGACGTGTTGCTGCTTGAAGACGTGCATTATCTCAGCGGCAAAGAGCGAACCCAGATCGAACTTGCGTTAACCCTGGATACTCTCCTTGAGGCCGGCAAACGAATCATCTTTTCCAGCTGCTATTTGCCAGCAGAAATTCCCAAACTAAATGACAAATTGCGCTCGCGTTTATCATGCGGACTGATTTCGACTATAGAGAAACCGAATTTCAGAACCAGAACGCGGATATTGGAAAAGAAGGCAAAAATTAATGGCTATAGCATTCCCGGCAATGTTATTCACTTTTTGGCAGGTGAGCTTACCGATGACATCCGACAACTTGAAAGCGGTTTGAATGGCGTGGCTGTAAAATCATCGCTTTTAGGAATACCTATCGACCTTGGCCTGGCTGAAAGCGTAGTCAAGCATATTGTTTGTCAGCGCAAACGTATCACCATTGAAGCTATTAAGAAACTTGTATGTAAATATTATAATGTGTCGATAGATGATATTATGTCGCGCTCTCGCAAACAAAATTTTGTGAGACCCCGCCAGATGGCTATTTACCTGTCACGACGCTACACCGATTCCCCGTTGCAGAGCATTGGCAAATCATTCAACCGCTATCACGCCACGGCGTTGCACTCAATTAACTGCATCGAGCGCGGGCTAAAGGAAAATAGCTCGATTCAAAAACAGGTTGAATTTTTTCGTCAGAAACTGGAGTCCGGCAAGTATTAAGCACCCTTAGAAACCCGCGTCTTTGGAGAGTAGCAGAATTTTCCAAGAGCGTTATTGGGTTCTCAGATAGGTATCATCGGACAATACCAAATCTTGAATCAACTCAAAGCGGTCATTTTTTTCTTTCTCAACAGCACATCGTAAATTAATCGCACAAAATTGCCGACATATCGAATCGTCCAAATCAAAACTTCCGAAACAGCCCAAGTGGTCGGTAACTGCGGTCATATCTATCAGGTCCTTTTTCATTTCATTCACTTCAGTTCCAACAACGAAATCATTTCATGATGTATGTGGCCGTTGGTTGCCAGTATTTCGTTCTTATCCGGTGTATACGGCCGATTGGAGAAGGTCGTAACCGTTCCCCCGGCTTCAGTTACAAGCAAGGCTCCTGCGGCGGTGTCCCATGCTCTCAGGTTTTGCTCCCAAAATGCCTCGAAGCGGCCGCATGCCACGTAACACAAATCAAGGGCGGCGGATCCGATCCTGCGAACTCCCTGAGCGACGCTTAGACAATTTTCGTAGCGGGTCATTAATGGTTTTAAGATTCCCTGCACATTGTATGGGAATCCGGTTGCCAGCAGACTCTCCGAAATCATCTTGGTCGAAGATACTTTGATCGGTTTACCGTTGAGATCGGCACCTTGATCTTTGACAGCAGAAAATAGTTCGCCGTTGACCGGGTTTAATATGATGCCGAGCACGACGACACTCTGAATGGCCAAAGCAATGGATATGCAGAAAATGGGCACCCTGTGCGCAAAGTTTACCGTCCCATCCAAAGGATCAACTATCCAGGTATATTCAGAGGCACTTTTTTCCAGTCCGCCTTCTTCGCTCAAAATCGCGTGCTCGGGATACTTGCTGCGAATACAGTCAATGATTTGCCTCTCAGATTCAATGTCCGCTTCGGTGACGATCTCTGCGGCCTCTTTTTTTTCAATCCGAGAAATATGACCAAACTTTGATCGCAGTATGTCGGCACTTTTATATGCTGCCGCAATTGCAATTCGTTTCAGAGGTTCGGCGTCCATAAGGGGACAGGTTTAAATACACTTTTAGCCAAATGTCAACCTGTTTGTCGGTTGTTCGACCTCCAATGCAGTGGTCGATCCAATCAGAATATACTCAGCTCATATGAAGTAATGCCTTCGGCTGAGACCATCGTGAAATTCCAAGCGGTCTAGTGGTACGGTTGCCTGACTTGTTCGATGATAGTTTCCATTTTCTCTATTAAGGGCATCAATGTCGATTTTGAGCACGCCGATATGGCTGTGCCGTTGAGCTGCCGGCTCAACCGGACACAGAATTGATGATCAACCAGGTCCATTTTGTTCAAAACCCGAATAGTTGTTGTATGTTGCAGATTCAGATCCGCTAGAATTTTTTCGACAGATTTGATCTGTTCTTCAAAATGAGAATTACTGATATCGATGATGTGTAAAAGGAGATCTGCGTTTTCCAGCTCCTCCAGGGTAGCACGAAAGGCGACCAAGAGATCTTTAGGTAAATCTTTTATAAATCCCACGGTATCGGTAACAATCACTTCGAAATCTTTGGGAAACCGTAATCGTCGACTTGATGGATCCAAGGTGGCAAAAAGGCGACTTTCGGCAAGCACGTTACTCTTGGTTAAAGTGTTTAACAGCGTTGATTTGCCCGCATTCGTATAACCAATGATGGATATGACGGGCAGCCTTTTTTTGTGACGTTTTGCTTTTTGCTGTTTTCTTTGTTTTCTGACGGAAGTTAATGCTGTTTCCAGGTGCGCAATGCGATCACGGACTCGCCGTCGATTTATTTCCAGCTTTGTTTCCCCCGGTCCCCGTCCACCGATGCCACCGGTCAAGCGCGACATGGCCGTATTTTTCGTGACCAAACGTGGCAGTAGATATTTCAGTTGAGCCAGCTCAACTTGAAGTTTGCCCTCTCGTGATTGGGCTCTTTGGGCAAAAATATCCAGAATTAATTGGGTTCGATCGATAACCTTTAATTCAACCTGGTCGGTTATTGTTCTTATCTGGGAAGGATTCAGCTCCTGGTCGAAAATGATAACAGTGGCCGCTTCCTGTAGTGCCAGAATCACTAATTCCTGAAGTTTTCCAGGTCCAATTAGAAGCCTTTCGGTCTTATTGCGTTGCTGTAAAATCGTTGCAATTACATCGATGCCGCTGGATAAAGCCAGCTCTCGCAGTTCCGCCAATGACTGCTTGGCGTTTGATTTTGTGCGCGATGACACGTTGATCAACAGGGCTCTTTCTTTGCCGGGATCGGTTATCTGGCCCGAACTGTTTTGGGCAAGCTCGTCCTCAAGTGCCTGGATCAGAAAGCGACAATCAATATCCAATTTACTCGGATTTAATGGGGGCAAGATCTCATAAGGGGCTTCGGTCGTCCGTTTCGGCATGATGTGGGCGGCCTGAACATAATGCGGAAGACCTTCATGGCTAGTGGGGACGACG
>JASFJP010000241.1:0-6962 GCA_050121225.1 Desulfobacterales bacterium | reverse complement strand
TGAACCTTGGACATCAATTCGCGATTGACTAAAGGGTAAAGTTTACTGGCTTCATCCCATTCGGTTATGTTTACCTTCTGAGCTATTTTTCGTATTTCTTTGTTTCTCAGGTGTTCTTCCTTGAACCAGTCAGCGCCAGGAGGTATGCCGTGCAGTGCCAGAGCGATCAGGTGGGGAGCGCTGAAAACCACATCAAAAGGTAATGATGGCAAAAAGGTATAATCTTTGACCACCTCATAGAAGGTTTGAACTTCGACTTCATCAATATGTTCAGGGGCCGGACGACTCTCCTCTACAATCGCTGAAACTGCATCCAAAGTTGGATGTATGTGTCGGCACGCGGAGTAAGGCTTTGTGTGAACCTTAAGGGTATAAAAGCTGTCCATAGGCTCTCTGAGCGCATCGAAATCGCACTGGTCTGAGGATGCCATAATCCAAAATCCATCCTGCCCGTCAAAAATGGTAGTATCAGCGATGAATCCTTCCCGGGAAAGCAACGCGGAAAGTACACCGCCATAGGATGTCCACCCAAAATTGTTTTTCAGCCACTGGATTTTCCCATCGATAAATCCCCATTTTCTCAGGGACGGAACAGACGCGTGTATAGCAGCATGGCCATGGGCATGAGCCGTCTGGTCGCGGGAGAGCTTAAATAGTTTGGCAGCCACTGTCGTGGCGCAAAAAATTTGCCAGGTATTAATTCCTCGCACTTTCTTGGTACGTTCGGGCGTCGGCTTGATCCCATTTGAGATACGTATGCCGATTTCATACCCGGCAACAACCGACTCTATGAGCGCCTTTCCATCGATATTATTCAATTCTCCAATGCCCAATGCCACCGGAACAACAGTTGATCCGGGATGGCCATCGTACGTGTCATCAAAATCGAGAGTGGTTGCCAAATAGGAGTTCACATAGATCGCGTTTAGCAGAGGAAGTTTTTCCGGGGAACCATAAATTTGAACTTCCGGAACTCCTTTCATCGATGCGAAAACCTCAATAATTTTTTCTCCCTGAGTCGATTTTACACCTCCGACCATGCAGGCAACAGAATCAAGGATGAGCTCTTTGGCCTTTTTGATGAATTTTTCCAGCAGAACGCCTGCACCATAAGAAAGCGAAGTCTGAAAGTCCGGCGGGTTTTCTGAATTTGGAAAAGTTTTATCGAATACTTTCTCGAACTCCGCGCGTGACAGACCAGCATTAACTGACCAGTTTAAACTGTCATGATATAAGGTGTGCCCAAAAATATAAAGGCCATCGTCCTCAAGATCCGCCCATTGCGGCATTCCCGAATAGACCATGTAAACATATGGGAACATCAGATTGGCCTCTTTCATCTGCCGGATCATGATCTTCTGGTCATCCATATAGGCTGAAGCATAGAAGGCGTCGGCCTTAGACATTCGAACTTTTTGAAGCAGGATAGTAAAATCTTTTGTCCCCGGAGAATACTTTTCATAGGTTGTTACCTCAATACCGTTCTTATCTGCCAGACGTTTGGCATGTTGGGCTAACCCTGCAGGAAATGGCTCATCAACATAGATGATAGCCACCTTTTTTACACCGAGAGAGGCCATGTGATCAATTTCTGGTTTGGGCATAAGGGAAACAGGAGTTTCAGTGGCTGATACGATATATTTATATCCTTGGGCATAAATGGTGTCCGATGCAGCCGACCAAATGATCAGCATTTTGTTGTGTTAAGTTGCGAAGGTCAGGGCATTAGAATTTATTCCATGTTGAACATCTTTTTCCCGATGGCGATTCGTTTTTCCAGATCCTCATCTTCCATTTCTTCGGCAACCAATTCCAGGAAGTCGGGGATTTCGATATGCTGGGGACATTTCTCCAAACATTCTTCACAGCGAACGCATTGGGACGCATAGGAAGGGATTCCGCTGAATGCGCCTCCCATGCTTAACGCGTAGAAGAATTTCGCTTCTATTACATTGCCGAACACGTGCATCTTGTTGTACACCTCGAAACAGCGGGGGATAGCGACATCCGATGGGCAGGGCATGCAGTAGCCGCACCCTGTGCAGTCGACTTTCATCAGCGCCCGGTATTTCCGGCTGGCCTCTTCAACCAAATTCAATTCGACTTGTGTCAGAGAATTCGGAAGCGCCTCTGCAGCGATAGCCAAGTTCTCCTGGATGTGGGCCTCTTCGTTCATTCCTGAAAGCACGGTCGTCGCTTCGGGATGGTTCCACACCCAGCGCAACGCCCATTCCACCGGCGTCCTCTTTTTTTCCGCTTTCTTCCAGATAGCATCCACATCCGGCGGCGGTTCGGGCAGTCCCAAGTTGCCCCCGCGCAGCGGTTCCATTATCACCACCCCCAGATCCCGGGACGCGGCATACTTCAGACCTTCGGTTCCGGCCTGGTTTTCCTCATCCAGAAAATTATACTGTATTTGACAGAAGATCCAGGGATAGGCATCCACGATGCGTTTGAAGTCATCCAGTATGCCGTGAAAGGAAAATCCGGCATTGACAATACGGCCGTCTGCATTGGCCTGGTCCAGGAAATCCATTACACCGAGTGCTACGAGACGGTCCCACAGATCCCCAGCCAGCCCGTGGATCAGGTAGTAGTCGATGTGATCCGTTTTAAGCTTTTCCAGCTGGGCGTTGAGGTAGAAGTCCATGTCCTCCCGCTTTTTAATCATCCAGGAGGGCAGTTTGGTGGCGATCTTGACCCGCTCCCGATAGCCGTCGGAAAGGGCGCGGCCCACGACATTTTCGCTTTCCCCGGCATGGTAGGGCCAGGCCGTATCCAGGTAGTTGACTCCCTGATCGATGGCATCACGGATCTGGCGAATTGCGCGGGGTTCGTCAATCTGCCGTTCTTTGGTAAGGGGCAGACGCATGCAGCCAAACCCCAGGATGGACAGTTCGTCGCCGTTTTTAGGCACTGTTCTGTAAAGCATGTTGTTCTCCTTGTTTGTCTTCAAAAGGTTTTGGACAGTTCGGGCCTAAAACTAAGAGAGGGTTTCTGGTCCCAAATACCTTCTTTCAGTTTGTTAAGCAACCTCTAATGAGCAATTTTACCTCCTGCGTTGAAGCATCGTATTTTTATTGATTCTCTTCCGCCGTGACAGGATATCGCGGTTCCTGCCATAACAGATACAATAACATTTATAAACAAATAGATGGGATTTAGTCAATGATTTCAAATTGTTCTGGCAGGTGGTGATATCATATGGCAAAAACCAAATATTAGGCGATGTTGATTAATTGAGAGATGTCCAAATATCAATTTAGCCGACAATCTGTCAGATAGAATCTGGATACATGAAACACACCAGGGAATAAACTTCCATTACAAATTTCGGTCAAGTTAGACAATATCGGTGGACGCTATATGCCTGTGAGCCCGCCTGTATAATGCATAAAACAAGGTAATCCATTTTGCTTGCCTAAAAGTGGGGCTTTCGTGCTCAATCAACTCCTCGTCATCCATAAAATATAATAGATTTGTAATGGCAATCGTAATATTTTCGATCTAAATTATCCCATGGAAACACCTTTTCCGACAAATTCGCGGTAATGCTTTTGTGACGGTGTTTAGCAGCAAACAGAAAAGATTGAGAATTAGCGCACAGGCATAAAAGGATATTTTGAGTTTTTGAATTAACCAGATCCAGCAGCCCAACAAAACTATCCCGATCTACGGCATCACGATTTATTTAACGCCGACGTAAAAAATTAATCTTGACAAGGCCATCTGCTTTGAATATTCCGTTGCGTATTGCTCGCGCCAGTGGGTGTTTCTGTATGCTAGGCTGCAGCAATAGAGGTTGTCAAAAATAAGTTCCGTTTTCGATTCATTCGCTTCGCAACATCAGTGTCTCATGTTTTATTCATAAGAGAGGAGAAGACGATGGAAAAAGAGGTGGAAACAGCCAGCGAAATGGTCAATCCAGAGTTGAGCGGTGGTTTCTATAGCTATAAAGAGGCAGTTTACAATGTTTTAGGAAATTTTTTCGGTTGGTTTTCTACTCATCAAGGCCTTGCGCTAATTATTATTCTAATCGTTTTGGGAATAATGGTCTGGCTTATTTTGAGAGCCAAAAAATATCGCAAACAATTTGAAAATGAAGTATACATCAAAAAAAAGGAAATTGGTAAAAAAGACGCTTTTATCGAAGAACAGGAAAACAAACTTACCAATCTGCAAAAAAAAATGTCTGACCAGCAAGGGGTTGTCAGCGAAGCACTGCTGAGAACCATAAGGACTCTTACAGGTTACGACGCCGACCAATTGCAAATCTTTTTTAAATCCCTTACCCAAATTGGTGGAAATCCGCTGCAAATGGCGGACACCCGGGCTATAACCACGCCCAAGAGCCAGTGGCTTGAAGGAGAGAATGATGATTCTTTAGGAATAAAAGACTTAAAAGAAAAATCTGTTTCGAACAAATATTTTTCAGAGAAAAATGATGCAAAAGAAGAAATTGCTTCGGGTGATGATTCTTCAGAAGAAAATGATACAAAAAAAGAAAAATTAGCTTCGGACGATAGTCCAGAGGAAGCCGCAGAAACAAAAAAAACAGGATAGAAATGATATCCTTCAGATGCCTCTATTTCCCGGTCAAACCAGCAGCCTAAAAATTCGGCCCTAGATAGTCTAGACTTTCTTTGACGGCTTCTTCCGGTGTATCCTTTTGATAAATAATGTTTCATGGCGCTATTGCTTTTATATAGTTCACGGCAGCATCGAGCTGGGAATCCTTTCCTTTTAATAAGGCATCACGGTCAAGCTTAACTTCAATATCCGGAATAACCCCGTTGCCTTCGATTATTTTGCCATCCGGCATAATAGGTTGGGCAAAAGCATACATGAAAGAGGCTCCATTCAATAATTTCTTCCAGTTAGCAATTAAAAGATATCCAGGACTGCGTTCACCAACGATCACAGCCCGTTTAATTGACTGCATACTGCCGGCAAAATATTCGCTGGAAGATGTGCTGCGTACATCGATCATAACAACGACCGGCCCAAGGTAGGCATCCCGTGCCGAATCAAAACTGTATTCAACCCTTTTGTTCCTAAATTTCCATGAAGAAACCACGGTTTTTCCTATCAATAGGTGTTTGGTGATAGCATGCACAACACTGAGAAATCCCCCGGGATTTCCACGAAGGTCAATGATTAACCCCCGGACATCGCGCATCGACGCCAGGGCCGCAATAAATGTTGCTTCTACCGGCCCCGCCCATTGATTGAACCGGAAATAGCCGATATTACTTCCCAATCGTTTTGCTTCAAACTCCACATAAAGCGGCGGCATGGCATCCATAGCTATTATCGGGCGTCCACGTGATATTCGATGGATTACCGCTTCTTCTTTCTTACCATATTTATCACGAAAGCTAATCTTAACTTCAGTTTTCGGCGGGCCGTAAATATGTCCTGACATATAGCCTGATAAGTTATTAAGACGATTGCGCGGATTAAAAGGAGGCAAGAGCAATGCTTCTCCTTCCCGGATAATTTTTTCGACCGGTTTTCCGTCTATACTCTCAATGGCAAGACCGGGATGTAATCCAGCCCGAGCTGCCGGAGTTCCGTTTCCAACCCGTATGATGACGGCCTCCCCGTCGAGCAGTCTAACATCCACGCCTATTTCTCCCTCGGCAAACAGGACCGGCATAAATCTTTTCATATCATTAGGATATGCAGCCAATAGGTGGGATAAATTTAGCTCAAATAACATCTGGTTGATCAGCAGGAATGACTCTTCTTTATTCTCTGCGGCAGCAATTTTAGGCTTATACTGTTCGTGTGCTGCTTTCCAGTCAACGCCCCCAAAAGTTGGATCATAATGGGCCTGATTAACGGTCTGCCACACGGTTTCGAAGCTGTGTACATTTCGGTATTTAGTAGTGCATGATAGCGTCGCTGTAAGAATCAGAAAAAGAACAATTACCGACTTTTTCATAAGCGCACCTTTGGTGGTCTATTCAATATTTCTAACCTGGATTGTTATCTTGGGAATATCAGGTCTCTTTTTGTGATTTCGATAAAATTCGAGTATCACAACGTTTTGAGGACTGTCAAATGCTGAAATAGCAGAAAGCAACACCTCGGCCCAGAAAACCTGCATTGATAATATCACAGGTTTTCTGAAGCCGGGAAAACCTTAACTTTGTTGGAGAAAACTGCATCTTTAAAAAGGCAGATTTAGGCAGCTTAAAAGGATATCAAGTTAAAATGCGGATCGTTCCGTATCATTTCATTTCCTGCCTGAAATCTCGATTTTAAAAATTGCATTGCCATTAAATTGGAATTCACCTATTAAACCAGTAAACTGAACCAAGAAGCCGCCTTGCGGCAGTCTTAAAATTCAGTACGGGTATTGGGCTGGTTGTTGCCCAGTCCGGGGTATCAATGATTTGCCATCGATCTCCCTTAACGGGTTTTTACAAGCGGGTGGATAATATGAAATTCAACAGAATCCTGGCTTTAATTCTGTCTTTTGCTTTGCTGGCCGTTTTCCCTAATACCAGGGAAACTCAGGCCACCGACTCAAAAGAATCTGCCGGCACATCGGTTCAAAGGATTACCATTGCCGTAAGCACAGATACCGTGCCATTTCATTTTATCGATGATCAGGGGCGACCATCCGGTATCATTGTGGAGATGTGGAGATTGTGGTCCAAGAAGACCGGTGTTGAAATCAAATTTAAGAGTGCGTCCTGGAACGAAACTCTTGCTATGGTTCGAGATGGACGTGCCGACGCGCATGCGGGACTGAACTACAATCAGGACCGGGAAAAATTTCTGGATTTTGGAAAGCCCTTGACCAGAAGTGACAGCTTCTTTTTCTTTCACAAAGATATATATGGTCTAAACGCCATAGAGGATCTTATTCCTTTCAGGATTGGTGTCGTTAAGGGGGCCCACGAGGCATCGATTCTGAAAGCAGCATTGCCTCAAGCCGCTCTAGTTGAGTA
>JASFJP010000240.1:0-6975 GCA_050121225.1 Desulfobacterales bacterium | reverse complement strand
CCGCCCTCCGGAGGAGGATAAACTTTTCAGGCCAGCGACTGGCTGAACCCAGAATCCATAGCCGTCACTTCCCTATTCATCTTAAATCCCGGCAAAAACTCAACACCACATTAGCTGTCCATATCCCTTAAAATTCTTCCGAATTACAATTTAGAATCTTAAGTGTAATTTCTTTGCATTTTAAAAAAAATCTTCATCACGAAAACACGAAATATAGAAAGCACGAAATTTAACCTGTCTTTTTTTCGTGTTTTCGTCCTTTCGTGCTTTCGTGATTGTTCTTTCTTTTTTGGTTCCGGCTTGTCCGGGTTAGGTTTTTTCATAAACATTTAAAGTTTCTTTCATGTTTTCCGATAACTATTCCGGATAAACCGTGGATGATGCCCTTACCGAGCATATCCGACTTAGCACTTTATGCTCCTAAATAGATGCCGAAACGTGGAGCGTTTAAATCACAGAACCAACTGTTTTGACCATATTATGCAACCGATCAAGCTCTTAAAACAACTAATTGGATCTCTCCGAGAAGGAAATCTACATTGAAATCAAACGAATTAAATGTCCCCAAAATGTTGCGAATAGGTATTATACTCTTTTTATTTGTAATCACCGGGATTGCAATCTGCGGACAAATCCTCATCTATGAAGAAAAAGATTATAAAATAAACGACCTACTTGACCGTGGCAGCTATCTGACCAGTCTAATTGCGCTGCACCCTACAAAAGATCTCCAGGGTAGAAAACAAGATTTTTTTCTTCGAACCCTTTCCGAATATACATCATATGAGGGGCTGGTTTATTGTTTCATTCATGATCAGTCAGGGCGCTCATTTGTCTCTTTGGCCCCAAATAATCTCGCTTCTCAGATACCCATAGATGTTCAAAGAGCCTCTCTACAAGCAATGGGATTGAGCAAACGCACCTTTCAACTTAACGGAACAGAGAATACTATTTATGAGTTTGCCAAACCGATCTTTGAAAGCGGACAAAAAACCGGTACGGTCAGATTAGGTTTTAAGTTACCCCATGTTTCATTTTTCTCGTTTGAACGCCTCAGGTTTTTGGCAATGATTGCCCTTTTAATTTTTGCCGTTGTGCTGTTTTTTTACTACGGCATCAAGCTCACCCTGCAACCACTAAAAAAACTCTCTCAAGATCTCCAAAACACCTGTAATGGATCTGACTTAATAAATTCTAAAACTCCAAGCGCCAATGGTGTTGCTTTTATGGTCAAAGATCTAGGGCAATCGTTATCTCAAATCAAAGAAAAACTCGTAAAGATCGAAGCTGACAATATGAAACTGGTTTCCAAACTCGGCGTCACAGCTTTTGAAAAAAATCAAATTGCCACTATTCTTGACTCCATTAACCTGGGCATCATCATCATCGATATCCACGACGACGTCAGTCATGTCAACGATTACATGCTGAAATTAATAAAGAAAAGTCCGTCGGAAGCTGTCGGTTGTTCGATCGCTGAATTCTTGAACCACAGCGACATCCAGTCGTTCATTTCACAGCAGGAAGATGAAATGAATTACCGAAATGGTGAGTATATCGAAACTACGTTTCCCGAGCATGCTCCCGGAGATACGTTTAGCGTCTCCTTTTCCGAACTCAAAGAAGTTGAAAGCGGCCTCGTAGGCAAAATGATACTCATCAGGAAGATAACCAATGAAAAGTTAGCTGAAGAGGCACGCAAAGATTTTATTGCCCACATCTCGCATGAGTTCAAGACACCCCTGACAAGCATTAAATCATACAGCGAAATGTTGATGGAGGGGGAGGTCGACGATAAAGAGATGCAAAAAGAGTTTTACAATACCATAAACACAGAGGCTGATCGATTGGCCTCACTCATCCAGAACCTGCTCAGCATATCACGAATCGAAATGGGGAGCCTTTCGATAAACAAGTCACTGGTGAAGACCGAATTATTAATTGGTGATTCCTTCGCGGCTATCGAAACGGCAGCTCAAACGAAACACATCGTCATTGAAAAACAAATACCGAATAATTTGCCCTCTATTGTCGGCGACAAAGAACTCTTGAAAGTGGCGCTGATCAATGTGCTCAGCAATGCGGTCAAGTACACGCCGGGTCATGGCAATATCACCTTCTCACTCTCCGATCAGGATGATTTCATTGTTTTCAATACGATCGATAGCGGCTGCGGGATATCGCAAGAAGATCTCCCGCGTATATTTGAGAAATCTTTTCGGTCATCAGACCCGATGGTAAGAGAAAAGCCTGGAAGTGGGTTAGGGTTGGCGTTAACCTCAGAGATTGTCCAACTCCACGGTGGAGAGATTGAGGTCGAAAGCGAACCCGGAGAAGGAACTCGGTTTTCGATCAAATTGCCGAAGGAGGAATTTTACATTGGGAAACAATAAAAAGGTTTTGGTGGTCGACGACGAAGCCCATATACGGCGGGTGATCGAAGTCAAACTAAAAAAGCACGGATACCAAGTGATAACAGCCGTAAACGGAAAAGAGGGTCTTAACCTTATTAAAACTCAAAAGCCCGATGTGGTGATCTCAGACATCATGATGCCCGAAATGGATGGTAAGGCACTCTGCAAAAAGACAAATAGCCTCAAGAAGGAATGGTCCTTTTTGACCATCATTATGACCTGCCGGATTTCACCAGACGAGGAAAGCTGGACAGAAGACATGCAAGACACCTTGTTTATTGAAAAACCGTTCAGCCCCTCAAGGTTGGTGGAATGTATTGATCAATACTTTGGAGATCCATTCGCATGATGAACTTAAGCCCATTTAATCAATTTTTGTCAAGCCTCTCTCAAATCAGCCGCTGGCACTTTGAGGTTTGGCATGCAGACAGGGCCGTTTTTTCATCAAACGCTAATCGGTCGAAATTGCCCATTTCCAGGGACATCCGTGAGCTAGCCATCAAGGCGATAAGCAATGGAATATTTCAACATACCTGCCCTCAAGTGAACTATGAACTGTTTGGCATTCCAATCAAACATGGAGATAAGGTTATAGGATCTTTGATTGCTTACGCTCAAATTTGTGGCAAGGAGTCAGAAGCTGAAGGCATTGTTAGTCCAAAAAGCTCTCATGCAAAAGAGATGGAAGAATTTCTCTCCAACCTGCTCGGATTGATGGAAGATAAGTGGACCACTGAAACCGAAGTGGAAGAAATCACCGAAGAACTGACGCGGAGATTTGAAGACATCTATTTGTATTCCAATATCGCAACTCGCATAAAGTCATTAAGGTTTTCGAATGCCATGTTGAATGATCTGGTTGGGGAGCTTCTGGGAGCAATGCGCACGGACCTGGCCTTTGCTAGACTGCCGAACCGCCAGGAGTTCGACACACTCGTCACTAAACAGGAAGTCGGTAAAAAAATTCCCCAACCGAACGCCTTTGTGGATGCCCTCATTGAGGCTATTCCTAAAAAAGCCGCCACTTTTAAGGATAATTATTTTCTGGTTGCTGATTCTAAAGAGACGCCGGGATTTAAGACATTGCATCTCGAAACCTTTCGCTTCCTGGCCGTAAAGATGCATCATAAGGACAATTTTTATGGATGGTTGGGTCTGGTTTCACTTGATTCCAAAGAAATATTCCGACGCAGCGAATTGAGACTGGTGAGCTCGATGGCCGAGCAACTTGCAATGGTCATCGCGAATACAGACATGTATGATGATTTAGAGGTTTTCGTGATGAACGTGGTCAAGTCCTTAGTCTACGCCATCGAGGCAAAAGATGAGTATACCAGTGGCCACTCTGAACGCGTCAACCGCTACTCCATGCTTATGGCAACCCGACTCCGGCTTGACGAGAAGCAAAGCAAAGTTCTTCACTGGGCCTCGATGTTGCATGACATTGGAAAGATCGGTATTCCCGAAACCATTTTGAACAAACCAGGGGCTCTAACTGATTCAGAATATAGCGATATCAAATCTCACTCTAAAAAGGGCTGCGATATCCTTAAACCCCTTCAACAATTGTCAACATCTCTTCCCGGCGTACTGCACCACCATGAGCGATATGACGGTCAGGGATATCCTCACGGACTGAAGGGAGAAGATATCCCTATGCTGGGACGAATCATTGCCGTCGCCGACACCTTCGATGCCATAACGTCGCACCGGGCATATCGCTCAGGCAAAACTGCAAAGGAAGCGCTTGAGATCATTGAAAACGTCGCCGGAACTCAGCTGGACCCGGATTTGGTTGATGTGTTCAAAGACGTTATAGAGGAGGATTTAGGGGAAGTGTAAAAAAAGATAATTAAAGGTTCAAAGGTTCAGGGTTCAACGTTCAGGGCTAAGAACAAAGAAGGCACAAAGATCCAGGGTCCCCGTTAAAAATGCTCATTTTCCCAAATAATTGCCAATTTGGCTCCAAATTTTGGATGAGGCCTGACGAAGCTAACGCTTTTCTCGTAAATACGCATCCCAAATGCAGTTCAGGGACGAGAATGCAACCTTGAACCCCTGAACTTTGAACCCATGAATGCTTACAACGATAATCATCAGAGGAGACACCAGTGGCGGATAAAGTTTTCGAGATGACACCATCTAAAATCGGCACAGCGAGAGTCAGTTCTCGGGCGATTCTCGCACCCAAGGAGTCGTTGACGTATCAGAATTGTGAAGAACTCGAAGCCATGATCAGGGACTGCCTGGACCAAAAAAAAACTGAAATCATTGTAGACTTTAAAAAAGTATCCTTTATGGACAGTGAGGCTCTCGAGCTTCTGCTGCGGATTCACAATGAGCTAAAAGACTGCGGCGGATCTTTGAAGCTACTTGGCTTAGACGCGGTTTGCTTGGATATACTTAAAGTAACGCGGCTTTCTCATGTTTTTCGGATCTATGAAGATATTCATAAAGCCACCAAAGATATGATATGAAACGTGACGCAATTCCAAAGAGAAAAAAATTAGGGGAAATACTGGTTAGTCAGGGCAAAATTACACCTGAAAAACTAACCCATTTCCTGCGGATACAGAAAAAAGAATCCAAGCCTTTAGGTGAGATCCTTGTTCGGGAGGGAATCATCACCGAAGAAGAATTGAAAAAAAATCTCGGTGAACAACTCGGGTTGCCGCACATCTGGTTGCGCAAGGGTTTGGTAGATCCCCGCATTGTTCACGTCGTGCCAAAAGAAAAGGCTATTTCCTTTCAAGTCATTCCGATGTTTCGAGTCAACAATGTACTGACCTTAGCAACGGCCGATCCCCATGCCTTTTTTATAATCGATGAGATTTCCAAAATTACCAATTTACAGGTTCAACCGGTTAGTTGCCGCGCCGATGATATTTTGGAGGCCATTCATGAGTGTTATCAACAAGATGTGGGAATCGACGAGGTCATGAACAGCATCGAAGAATCCGCCATAGAGATCCTTCAGACAACTTCGGAAGAAGAAATTAGTGAGCTGGCTGAAAAAGCGGACGGAAGCCCTGTCATCAACCTGGCAAACATGATCTTACTGAGGGCCATTCGGGACGGCGCCAGCGATATTCATATTGAGCCCCAAAGAGGCAAATTCCGCGTGAGGGTTCGGATTGACGGCGTCTTGTATGACCTCATATCTCCCAAGATTGAAACGCATCCGGCATTGGTTTCCAGACTCAAGGTCATGGCCGATCTTGACATCGCTGAAAGGCGCATACCGCAGGATGGTCGTATTCAGGTTAGTGTAGATGGCCGCATCGTGGATTTGCGTTTTTCTTCCATGCCGGGCATTCACGGTGAAAAGGTGGTATTGAGGGTTCTGGACAAGAGCCAGGCCATCCTGGATCTCAATATATTGGGATTTGACGCGCAAGTATTGGATCGATTCAAGTCGCTGCTGCAAAGACCCTACGGCCTTATTCTGGTTTGCGGACCCACCGGAAGCGGAAAAACCACAACGCTGTATTCTGCCATCACCATGCTCAACAGCAGTGAAAAAAATTTTGTGACCATTGAAGATCCGGTGGAATATCAATTGGAGAATATTAATCAAATTCAGGTCAAAGAATCGATCGGGTTGACCTTTGCCAAGGTCCTGAGACATACGCTGCGGCAAGATCCGGATATTATTCTGGTGGGCGAAATCCGAGATCGAGAAACCGCGGAAACCGCCATCCAAGCTTCATTAACCGGGCATCTGGTTCTATCCACCCTTCATACGAATGATGGGCCCGGTGCGCTCACGCGGTTGCTTGAGATGGATATCGCACCTTATCTGATTTCTTCTGCCCTGCTGGCTTCACTGGGACAACGTCTGGTAAGAACGATTTGCCCGGACTGCAGGATCAATTATTACGCCCCCAAGGGCATACTGCAAGCACTGGGCATGGAAGAAACCAAAAAGATCCAGTTATTTAAAGGCAAAGGGTGTTCGACGTGTTACGATTCCGGATTTAAAGGCCGCACCGGAATTTACGAACTGTTGGAATTAGATCACGGGCTTCAATCTTTGATCCTGACCAACCCGACGGTCGACGAAATCCAAACCTATTTGGGGAAATATGGTCATAAAACATTAAAAGAATTGGGCTACAAAAAAGTAATTGAAGGTGCGACCACCATAGAGGAGGCCACGCGGGTGACTTCGATGGGAGCGTAAGCCGTTTTCACCGTAAAAAACTTTTACTAATGCGGCAAAAATTATTTATACAATGAATGGATTCGTTCATATTTTCTTATTCTTAGACAGGATCTACAGGATGTATTGGATTTTTTATTCTTTGTTTCCTGATGAAACAAAGAATACCCAATCAGTTCCGGCGAGGTAGCTTAGAGTAACGACAAAGTAACCACATCTTTTTTTGGGGTAGAAATGAAATAAAGAAATATGGGTAACCCTGAATGCCTTTTTTCCACCGAAGGTGGATTGGGTTTCATCAATTTCTTCCGGGAATTGATGAAGACAAAAAAATAATCCTGATCATCCGGTTTATCCTGTCTGATAAAAACTAATATATATAGAATCCATTCCACTGAA
>JASFJP010000239.1:0-6994 GCA_050121225.1 Desulfobacterales bacterium | reverse complement strand
CTGCTGTTTCTTCCCACTAAACCTGTAGCCCTGAACCCGGATCCGTTCAGTTTAGGAATTTAGAGTCATATCGTCTCTTTGTGCCTTAACGGCAAAATTGTTAACTTTAATGAAGTTTCACACGAACGGCGCCGCTGGCCTGAAAGGCGGGATCTCATTTGAAGTTTCATGTAGAAACTCCAGCTGACAGGATTCTCACCTATCTCCTTTCCAGAATCTCACTTATTTTTCTAGATAATTTTGCCAGGTTAAAAGGCTTTTGGATAAAACCATCACAACCTCGATTCAATATTTCGCGTGCCTGGCCTGAGATGCTGTATCCGCTCGAAAGAAGCACCTTCACATTCGGATCGATCGCCTTCATCCTGTCAAAGGTCTCGGCACCGCCCATATCCGGCATAATCATATCCAGAATGACGATATCAATCTCATTTTTATGGGTCTTGAATATATCAACCGCCTTCTTTCCACCCTTGGCTGCCAACACCGTATAACCCAAATGCTCAAGCAAATTGGTGCTAACATCCAAGATGAGCTCCTCATCGTCTACAAGCAAAATGGTCCCGGTTCCTTCAATAGGTCGAGGGGACTCCTCAACGATTTTAGGGATCGTTTGCGCAGCTGCCGGCAGGTATACCCTGAAAATCGTACCACGGCCTTTCTCGGACTCTACATCAATGTAGCCCCCATGACCCTTTATGATGCCGTAGGCCGAGGCCAGCCCCATGCCGGTGCCCTGACCCATCTCTTTGGTCGTAAAAAAGGGATCAAATATGCGCTTCTGAGTCTCTTTGTCCATGCCAATTCCCGTGTCTGCCACGGTTAACAGTACATACCGACCAGACTTTGGCTTGTAGAGACGACGCTTCATATCCTCGGGGGTTGCATTCATGGTTTTTAGGGTAAGTTCTCCGCCACCCGGCATGGCATCGGCCGCGTTGACGAAAAAATTCAACAACACTTGCTCTATTTGTCCCTGGTCTGCATCAATGGAAAACAAATCCTGCGCCGCTTCCACATGAATCGTGATCTCCTTTTTTGTCCTGCCAAACGTATTGGCAATCCCCTCGACGAGTGAATTGAGGTCGATGGTTTTGACCTCGTATCGACCCTTGCTCGCATATCCGAGAAGCTGCGCCGTTAGTTTGGCGCCGCTTTCAACCAGCTGTTCAATGGCATGGAGCCGCTCATAATGGGGATGGGTAGAATCCATCGTGTGGAGCACTAAAGAGGCATTCCCCTGGATGCCCATAAGCAGGTTATTAAAATCATGCGCGATGCCACCCGCCAGGGTCCCTATCGCCTCCATCTTCTGAGCTAGATTCAGTTGCACTTCCAGCCTCTTTTTTTCTACCTCCGCTTGCTTGCGCTGGCTAATGTCACGAAAACTACTATGGAAGACCGGTTTGCCGTTGATCTCAACAATTTGTGCCAACGCTTCGACACAGATTTCACTTCCATCCGCTCTCAGAACGACAGTTTCAACCGGATGTGATTTGCGGTTTTTCCAGGAAGCGTGAACTAAATTGGCAAATTCGGTCATGGCCGATTCAAACATGCGTGGAGGATACAGCTTGGATTGATGAAGCCCGACTATCTCTGCATGCGGTCGTAACAAAAGTTCCGATGCGGCAGGATTGGCATCCAGAATTTCGCCGGTTTCAGGATCAGCGATGAACATGGCATCCGGCGAATTTTCAAAAAGCCGCCGAAATCTCTTCTCACTTTCTCGCAGCCTTCGTTCCATTCTGTGCTTATAGAGAGCTATTTCGAGAGCCGCTTGCAGCTCCGTATCCTCAAAAGGCTTAACCAGGTAGCCAAATGGCTCAGTGAACTTGGCACGCTCGAGAGTACTGGCATTGGCATAGGCCGTGAGATAGACGACAGGGATATCCAAGTCCAGACGAATTCTTGAGGCAGCTTCCACCCCGTCCATCTCTCCGCGCAACTTAATGTCCATTAATACCAAATCGGGAAGTGTTTCCTCCGCTATCGCAATGGCATCCTCACCAGTGGCAGCGGCACCGGAAATGCCATATCCCAAATTCAGCACCCGGTTTCTTATGTCGATGGCAATGATACTCTCATCCTCGACAACCAGAATATTCGCATTGGGCATCACATATCTCCTTTGATTTCTCTATTATGAAATGTAATCCTGAATGTTGTTCCCACCCGACCCTCGAACACGATGGTGCCACCGAGCTGATCTACCAGCGCATTTACAAGCTGCAGACCCAGTGAGTCGGTGTTCTTGAAGTCCATGCCTATCGGGAGGCCCACGCCGTTATCCTTGATCAGCAGTGTTAACTCCTGACTACTTTGTTGGAAAAGATCGATTAGGACTTCGCCTGGCCGCCCTTTCGGAAAGGCATGCTTTAGCACATTTGAAAAAAGCTCGTTGATAATCAAACCACACGGGATGGCCCGATCTAAGTCCATAAAAACATCTTTCACATTGATCTTGACTTTAATACGAATCGGATCAACGCCGTAAGTACGCATCAGATTCGTGGTGATAGGTTGAATGTATTCGGAAAAATCGATTTTAGACAGGTTCTTGGATTGATATAACATTTCGTGGATCAAGGCAATCGAGCGAACCCGATTTTGGCTTTCCTGAAACATTTCGACCGTTTTCTTGTCTTTCGAGTACTCAGATTGAATTTTGAGCATGCTGGAAACCACCTGCAAATTGTTTTTAACGCGATGGTGGATCTCCTTCAGCAGCATCTCTTTCTCTTTAAGCGAGCCTTTGATCTTTTCTTCGGCCCGCTTACGCTCCAAAACCTCCTGTTCCAATTTTTCGTTCAAAGCTGTCAAATCCGCTGTGCGCTGACGAACACGCGTTTCCAAACCATCTTGAATCTTGCGGAGTTTTGTCACCATCTCGTAAAATCCCATCGCTAATACACCGATTTCATCGGGGCGAAGCATGGGAATACGGGTTGAAAGATCACCGGAATATCCAACCGAAAGGGCATGGTAGGTTAAATTTGTTATCGGTTCAAGAATTGTCCGTTGTAGCAGAAAAAATACCACGATCAGCACAGCGACCGCTGAGGCCATTGTTGCAATCAATATGAAGCGTATCGTCGTATATCCTCGAGCTGATATCTTTCTGGGCACCTGGGCCTCTATTAGAATGCCGGCATCGCCGTTGATATCAGGAAAAGTCGTAAATATCTGCAAATATTCATCACTTTCCGTTTCAATCCAATATGGCGATTCGGGCGAGATGCGGTTCATTACTTTTTTTATGGCATTAGGTACGGAACCCGTTGGTATCGGAATTATTTGGAAATCAACTTGCGTTTGGTCAGTAAGGTCTTTTACCATATAATCACGCAGCAGCCGACCGATGACGAATATGCCACGAATCGGCTCCTTACTGTAGCCGATAATAATAGGTCGGGAGGCTATCAGCATCGGTCCAAGATCGCTCATGATAATGCCGGATAGATTGACCTCCGATAATCGTCCTGATTCCATTTTGTGCGTCATAAGAAGGGGGCCCGTCGATAATTCATATTTTGGAAAATCGGCCAGACGCAATTCTTCCGCTGCGTCCAAGCCATATACTTTTCTCCAAATTTCACGGCCGTCTGTATCGCTGATGTAAACGAGGTTAACGCTGTCTTTTAGCAAAGCAGATAAATTCGGGTGGGAGCGGACATGGTCGTCAAATGGGGCTCTGACAAACTTATAACTATCGTTCCACGTCGACCAATCGGTAGCAAGAGAATCGAGATGATGAATCTCTCTTTTAAGCGCTTGCACGGAACGCTCCAAATTCTTCAATGCTTCGTCACGTTCAAGCGATAGAAAACTTGGGTAAATAACGTAGCGATGGATCGCATATTCCGCGGCTCCGCATAAAATAAAAATGCCTATCAGAATTAGCATAACTTTCGATTTTAAAGACTTCAGATAGCTCATCTCAGCAACTAATCGTATTTAACTCAATTTATAAACCACCACTAAGCAGAAAGATCAATTTCTACCTATTTGCCCTAAAACACCCGTTCGAGCACTGGAATATCAGGTGGATTTGCGATCGTATTAAGGTGGATCATCGTGTGGGTCCCCAATCTGCCGTCCGGCGTTATGCCTCGACTGGTCTGAAATACGATGATGCGTTTCTTTAGCTCTTCATCAAAGACGCTGGCGTCTCCAGTGACAGTGGACACCGGTTTGTTGAGAAGTTGACGCAGCCACAACACCGCCTCTGATCTATCGCCAGGACGCAGTAAAGATGTATTCCGGTAAGGCGGCTTCCAAAGCAAAATGTAGTGCCCGTGCCAAAATGGTAAAACCTGTTCAATTGGGAATGATCGTTGAGCCCCAAAATCCAAGGTCAAGCGATATTCATCCAGCGCAATGAGCGTCGCGTAGCGCTTTTGGGTATCTTCTGTAAGAAATTCCAGAATCACCGGTCGGTTCAGCCGGCGCATGAACTGCCAGTTGCTTTTCTCAAACAGGCAGCGCAGACCGTTTTGTAGCGCCCAATCGCAGTCGTCGGTTGTTCCATCAGCTTTGTTTCCAATTTTCCACTGCGAAAATAAGCGACCAAACGCCTCCTCTCGCGTTAGCCTCGGATCGCGGATCAATTCCGCAAATGTGGGAGAATCAACGGACCTTTCATCTTTGGTCGGCGGTTCTTCCGTGTCCAGGGATGCCACTACCTCCCTGCCCGCAACAGGGGCCGTTAACTGGTTGACATCACCGGCAGGTCTATTAGATTTGGAACTCTGTGGCAAAATTTTTTCTTTCCATATTTTGTTGCTAGCAGCCGGAACTTGCTCATTTACAGCAGGTTCTTGACTGAATCGAGGTAGCCCGAAATGATAAATAAAATAGCACGCCGCCGCTCCCGCAATTAATAATGCCACGAGCACCGGTACCCAATACGCAGACATGCGAAACCACGAACGTCCCAGGATAGGGCGTAGTTCCCTTGCCACTTTTCGCAGGATCCTTCTGTTTACGCGCTTATGGTTGCCAAGGTAGGCATTTTGCAGCGCCCGATGACAAAGGAGATTGATAAGACGCGGAATGGCTCCCGACAACCGATGAATCTTGCGGATCACGGCCCGGGTAAAAAGTTTGGATGCGTCGCCGCCGCTGACTGAGATGCGATGGTAGATATAAGCGCCTGTCAATCCGGCCGTCGATAAGGATTTAAGGTGGCAACGGCTGGTAATCCGCTGGGTGAACTGACGCAAATCCTTACGCTGCAGAATACGGTTGAGCTCCGGTTGACCAACGAGGATCACTTGCAATAATTTAGACTGGGTCGTTTCCAGATTCGTGAGCAACCGGATTTGTTCCAGAACCGCAACGCTCAGGTTCTGGGCCTCGTCGATAATCAGAACGGTTCGCCTTTCCCGCGCATGCGCGGCAAGCAGATATTCCGTTAATGCGTCGACTAAGGCTTTGAGGCTGTCCGTGTTGGCAGGATAGTCGATACGGAGTTCATCACAAATCGTGGCCAACAATTCCACGTCATTGAGGCGTGGATTAAAGATGAGGACGCTGTCGACATCATCGGGGAGTTGCGCCAAGAGACAGCGGATAAGGGTCGTCTTGCCGGTACCCACTTCGCCGGTTAACAGCACGAATCCCCCCGATTCACGCACACCGCTGATCAAATGGTCAAGCGCCTTCCGATGCCGGGGGCTCATGAAAAAGTACCGCGGATCCGGGGAAATCGAAAATGGCGGTTCTTCGAGTTGAAAATGTTGGGTATACACGTCCGATCAACCATCCTCATCATCGCAATGAATCTTAGAAATCAGCGATGTATTGAAATGATTAAACATGGCAACCGGTTTGCTCCCTTTTTTGTGGCTCGAAACGACGGCAAGTGCATGGTATGCTAAGAATCGAAAAGAGATGTGCGAGTCGGTCCGGCAAATAGAAATTGTGCATCCAGTCAGACCCAACCGGTAAATGCAACTTGACAGCCGATTCTGTTACATAATTAAATAATGATTGTCAACTAAAATTGATGCCATGATATTACGTCCAAAACTGTTTATCTATATAAAATAACAGCAAAAAGGTGAGGTCGAATTTCGGATTTCCGAACGCACTACTCCACGATCATATTTGAAAAAAGAATTTGATGAAATAAAATGGTTGAACATCAATCCCAAACCAGATAAAGAATGCATAAAGCATGGAGACACCTCTTTAACATTTGAAATGATTGCAAATTCCATGTTTTAGCAAGAAATCTTACAGTCTGATTCCGGCTGCTTGTTACGTATGAAGTTGTGATTGAGGATAATATCTTGTTCTTTCGATATCTGCTTTTCCCAGTTGTTCTAATTTTTTTCTTGTTCTTTTTAACGACCTACGCTTTGGCTGATGATGCCGCAAACGAAAAGCAAAAATGGTTTCTGACCGTCTTTGCTGGGCCTTCTGCCCAGCCGGACCTTGAAAATGTGCTCCTTTTTAATATGCGTTTTGAAGATGATACTTACATAGCCGTAGCAGCTTTAGCGAGAGAATTGTGGCGCTATGACCATTGGATCAGCTTTGAAGTCGAAGGTCAGGCCGGTAAATATTTCGGCAAAGAACACCAATGGCAATTTAACGGCTTGATAGTCGGACGTTGGCAACGGTTTCCTTGGGATAAATACTTGGACACAAGTTTAGCCGTTGGAGACGGATTATCCTACAACGCTGAAACTTCCAAAATTGAAAAAAAAAGGACGATGAAGATGCCGGGAAGTGGCTCAACTACCTGATGTTTGAATTGACCCTCGGTCTGCCGGAATATCCCAGTTGGAATTTCGTATATCGAATCCATCACCGCTCGAGTATAAGGGAAAGGATTGGTGCTGGTGCATCTAACTTTGTTGCTATTGGTATTAAATATAGTTTCTAAATTTAAAACTACTGATGTGTTGTAAAATTCGGATGCAACAGAAACGTCAGAAATTGCGTCAATAAAACTGAATTTGGGCGAACCGTCCTGAATTTCAGA
>JASFJP010000238.1:0-7020 GCA_050121225.1 Desulfobacterales bacterium | reverse complement strand
ACATCCTCTACCGCTTTGATCCAGGCTCGCGGCTTGGACAGAATGCCGCCGCCGAGGGGGAAGTGCTTGGTTAGATGATTTATATTTAACAATGGAAAATCAGTCATGCTGTTGTCTTCGCTCAGGGTAATCCTTCAGCCAGCAGCGAGCGTAATGGCCCGCTGCGATTGCAGCCAACTGCGGGTATGCTTTACGGCAAATATCGAAGGCCTGTACACAGCGCTCGCAAAACGTGCAGCCTTCAATGACGTCAGTGAGAGACGGGACGATTCCGGGTATTTCGTTCAATCGCTGCGTCCGCCCGGTGATTCGATCTCCCCGGCGGGGTATTGATTTGAGAAGCCCCTGAGTGTAAGGGTGAAAAGGCCGGTCGAAGATATCGGTCACCGTAGCTTCTTCCACAATCTGTCCCGCATACATGACCAGCACCCGTGATGCCATTTGAGCCACAACTCCCAGGTCATGGGTGATTAGAAGCAACGACATTCCCAGTTCTTTTTTGAGTCCCAGCATAAGGGATAAAATCTGGGCTTGAATGGTGACATCCAGGGCGGTAGTGGGCTCATCCGCAATTAACAATTTAGGGCCGCAGACCATAGCCATGGCAATCATTACTCGTTGGCGCATCCCTCCTGAAAGCTGATGGGGATAATCATTCAACCTTTGCCGGGCTGCTGGTATTTTGACGTGGTCCAGCCAATCGGCGGCCTGTTCGTATGCCTCGGCTTTATTCAGGCTGCGATGCACCATCAACGGTTCGGCAACCTGACGTCCGATAGGCAATACCGGATTGAGCGATGTCATCGGTTCCTGAAAAATCATCGAGATATCCCGGCCTCGGATTTGGCGAAGACGCTCTTCCCTGAGCTCCAGCAGGTTTTGACCGTCGAAAATAATTCCCCCCGACTCAATTTTGCCGGGAGGGGAGGGAACCAATCCTAAAATGCTCAAAGAGGTGACACTCTTACCACAGCCTGATTCACCCACCAGACCGATGGTTTCGCCGGGTGTCAGATGAAAACTGACACCATCCACCGCCCGGGCAATCCCTTCCGGGGTGTGAAAATGAACGGAAAGATCCTCTATTTCCAGAAGTTTGTTATTCATTTAATTAATCCGCCCTGGAAAATAGTAGATCCAGGGAAGTCAATTTTTTTGAAATCTGAAAAATGTTGGTTATTTATGGAGTCCGCGGATTAATTATCTTTTGCTGCGCATCTTTGTTCTTTCAATTCAATTTAATGATTAGATGGTTCGCCTCTCATCTAGGAACAGTTACCAAGGACCAGCAACCAGCAGCTGTTTTTACTTAATTAACTCAATCAACTCAATCAGTGCCCGTCGGCCATAGATAGTGAAGTGCTGCTAACGCGTATATTTTGGCGGTTTCGACGAGTTGATCCAAATTGACCCATTCATCAACCTGATGGGGGACCTGACGATCGCCGGCCCCCATGGTAACGATTGGAATCTGTTTGCGGGCCCAAAGAAACGTCCCATCGGTCGCACCGGGAACACCGGCGTAAACCGGTTCTTTGCCGGTCAGATGTCGGGTAGACCAGTCGGCCGCCTGGACAATAGGATCGCTGCGTTGTGTTAAGGTACACGGTCTGTCAGTCAAAATCTCTATTTTAATCTGTAGCCGATGATCGCGGTCAAGATCGATTAGCCGGTCATACTGTTCATAATTCTTGCGTATCTGTTCCTCAACTTTTGCACACAGACCGTTCAATTTCTCTATAATTTTCGGATGGGATTGACCGGGCAAGGTTCGTATATCGACAAGAACCTGCGCCTCTCGTGGCATGACATTCAGCTGGGGAGCTCCGACAGCTGGTGCTTGAATCACGGTTGGCGTGAAACTGGGCCATCCTAACAGGTCGTCTTTTCCGAGATGTTGAACAGCTTCCAATTCCAACTCGTGCAGGTGGTCGATCATGCGGGCAACTGCCGGGACCGGGTTCAAACCGGAAAGGGGCATAGCACCGTGGCTCATGCGTCCCTCGATGGTAAACCTTGCCCGTAAGGCCCCCTTTTGCGTCGTACAGATCAGACCATCCTGGGGTTCGCAGATAATTGCCCCAGTGATTTTGTCGGCATGACCCCGCTCAATGAAATCCAGCACCCCTAGCATCTGATCTTCTTCATCGCACAGCACGCCGCCGACGATGGTACCGGCCAGATGCACATCAGATCGTTTTAATGCTGCCATGGCTATCAGCATGGCCGCAAGGTTGCCCTTGGTGTCATTCGTTCCGCGACCGTACATGCGACGATCAACGATTTTAGCACCGAAAGGATCGTAGTGCCAAACGGATACATCCCCAGGAGTCACCACATCTGTGTGACCCTCGAACATCAAGGTCCTTTTGCCGGGACCCGCCGCCCAGGTGAGAACCACGTTCGGACGCCCCGCCGCCACCTCATCCTGCTGGATGTCGAATCCCTGTCTTTCGGCCCAGTGGGCAATATAATCCGCTGCTTCCTGCTCGTTGGTCCCGGCCGCCGGATCCCAGACGGAGTTGATTTTGACAAGATCACCTGTGAGTTCAATCAATTCATCCGGATTGATCGCCCTTAAAACTTTCGCAATAATTTTGTCAGATGGTGTCATAGAATCTCACAGAAAATCCGAAATACGAAGCACGAAATTCGAAAAAATTTCAAATTTTAGAAACAAGTTTGAAATGTGAATCCTCTTTTTCCGTTCAATGTTCGATATCGAAGGTTCGATGTTCATTTACTAAAGTCTTCTCATCACTATTGTCAATTTTTAGCTATATGCTCTCTGTCCTATGCTGCCAAATTCCCTGTCGCGTAACTCGGACCTCGCAACGTGTATCCCGCGCACCGCCACATTTTATCTCACCCTTACCATTTTCGGGTCTAATGTGTCCCGCAACCCATCTCCCAGCAGATTAAATCCCATAACGGCCCAAGCGATGGCCAAACCAGGGAAAATCGCCATCCACGGTGACAGGGACATAAATGTTTGCGCTTCGTTAAGCATGCGACCCCAAGAGGCATGGGGGGGCTGGGTTCCCAGCCCCAGGTAACTGAGTCCGGCTTCGGCCAGGATGGCAACGGCAAACTGAATCGTCCCCTGAATCAGTAGGGGTGAGAGAATATTGGGTAACACGTGTCGCCAAGTAATAAACCACTCACTGACACCGCTGGCCCGAGCCGCTGTGATGAACTCGCGCTCCCAGATCGTCATGGCTACTGCCCGGGTTAAGCGAGCGAAAACAGGGATATAGAAAATGCCGATGGCCAGCATGGCGTTGACCATGGACGGTCCCAGTATGGACGTAATTAGGATAGCCGTTAACACGGCCGGAAATCCAAACAAAAAATCGGAAAAGCGCATGATACCCTCATCGACAAGTTTTCCATAGTAGGCCGATACCAGTCCCAGCAGAACCCCCATACTTAATCCAATAGCGACCGTGACCAACCCAACAATGATCGAATTCACCGCCCCCACCATTACCCGGGAGAGCGTATCGCGCCCATACTGGTCTGTTCCAAGGAGATGACCCCAGGATGGACCCTGCAGACGATTTCGTGCATTCATTTTGTTGCCGTCATATGGTGTCCACAATAAGCTCATGATCGCCACAATAATGACAACCGCCGACATGCTAAATCCGAGGGTGAAGTTTTTATTGCTGAAAAAGCGTTTCATAGATTTATTCGGGACAAGGATAAACACGGATAAAAGACTATTTTTGCTATACTTACTCAAGCAGATAAATTGTATTAAAAAATCCCTGTAGATTTGTGAAAATCCGTTTCTTGTTTTAAATTTTTACAGCATTCAAGGGTCAGCTTACTGCAGCCGTATGCGTGGATCCATAAAAGCATAGGTCAGATCCACAATGAAATTCACCACCACCACTGCAGCTGCCATAAATAGGACAATATCTCTCACTACCGGCAGATCACGCTGGCCGATTGCCTGGAACACCAGCCGGCCCAATCCGGGCAGATAATACACATTTTCGATGATGATCGCTCCGGCCAGCAACTGACCCAGTTGAAGGCCCATGATTGTCAGAACCGGAATTAGTGCATTGCGCAGCGCATGGACATAGACGACCGTTCGTTCCCGTAGCCCTTTGGCACGGGCGGTTCTAACGTAGTCTTCCCGTAGAACCTCAAGCATGGAGGAACGCGTTAATCGTGTCAAAATCGAGGCCCGGATCACACCTAAAGCAAAGGCTGGCAGCAACAACGCTTTCAGAGAGCCCAAGAAATCAGCCGTCCAACCGGGAAACCCACCCGCTGCAAACCACCCTAATTTAACTGAAAATAGAAGTATTAACAGTATTCCCAACCAGAATTCCGGAGTGGCTAATCCCAGCTGAGTAAAAAACATCACACTGACATCCCCCGGCTGATTTTGGTGGCGGGCGGCATAGACACCAAAAGGAAAAGAAATGATAACGGCAAATACCATAGCTATCAAGGCTAATGGACCTGTTACCGTTAACCGGCTGAGGATAAGATCGTATACCGGCATATCATAGTTGATCGACCGATTGCCGCGGCCGGTTAAAAGGTTGGTGATCCAGATGAGGTATTGGATTGCAAACGGCTGGTCCAGACCTAATTCCGCCCTTAAATTGGCGAGTGTTTCAGGGGTTGCATTAATACCCAGAATGATTTGGGCTGGATCACCAGGCAGTATAAAAAGAACCGAGAAGACGGCAACGGAAACGAACAACAGGAGTAAAAGTAAAATGATCAGCTTCTTGATTAAATAACGAATCATGGAATTCTTGCCAGACAAACCGGCTGGGAAGCGTCCGGTTACACGTATAATATATATAAAAACCTATCCCAATTTGCTTACAATTATTTAGGGTTTAGGCACTGATATGTCTTTAGCCTTTTCGGCAGCGATTCACGCCATCCCGAACCGTTGTTGAAATGGTCTTTGGATTCAGAAAATAACGGCCGAAGATAATGCTTCGGCCGTTATTGTTTTCTTCAGATTACTTTTTCCACCACACTTCAGTGCAGTCCAGCGCAATGGTCGGATAGTTCTCCCACCACCCCATAACATTGGCTTTCATTGTCGGTAGACCAGAGGCTGAGAAAAGAAATCCATTGACCGCATCATCGGCAATGATCTCTTGGCAGCGGCCGAACCATTTGGATTTTTCTTCTTCGTTGGGAGCTTTCAAGGCCTTGGCGTAGGCATCGCGAAATTCCTGAGAATCATACTGGAAGTAATAATTTGGATTTGCGTAGATACCGATGTCCCAGGCCTCTGAATGGCCGATCATGGTCAACTCATATTCTTTCTTTTTAAAAATTCGTTCTATCCACTGGCCCCACTCTACGATTTCAATGTTAAGTTTGATACCGACTCGACTCAATTGGTCGGCGATCACCTCGCCGGCTCGCTTTGAATAGGCATAGATTGCGGGAAGTTTAATAGTTGCCTCGAAGCCGTTGGGATGACCGGCTTGGGCCAGCAGTTTTTTAGCCTTCTGGGGGTTATGGGTGAATTTGCCGGTGAGATCAACATAGTAAGGGGTGGATGGTGACCAGTGGGATCCAATCGGCGTACCATAGCCGAACATTACTAGATCAATCACAGCTTGACGATCAATGGCATAGGCCATGGCCTGGCGGACCAATTTGTTGTCGAAGGGCTTAGCCTTGTTGTTGGTGGACATGATGACCTCGGCAGTCGTTGTGCCGTCATAGACCTTGAACCGCTTGTCCTTCGACATTTCACTGGCTAATTCAGGTGCAAGAATATAACCAATAACATCGATATCTCCAGCTTTGAGAGCCGCCACCTGGGCACTGGCATCTCCGATAAATTTAAACGTGACGTTATCCAGGTATGGTAATTCGGGATTCCAATAGCCGTCAAAACGTTGCAGTTCCACCCGATCGCCGCGTACCCATTTGACAAACTTGAAAGGGCCGGTCCCGATTGGGTTGGACTTCGCGTCTTCATGCCCTTTCATGGGCAGCATGACCGCATCCCCCTCGGCCATATGAACAAGAAATAGCGCATCAACGTCTTTCAGCGAAAGCACTAAGGTGTGGTCATCGAGGGTTTCAATTTTGCCGATTCCCCGAAAATATTCGGGATGCGGGTTCACGGTGCCTTCGGCCATCGCCCGTTCGATATTCCACTTGGCGACCTGAGAGTTGAAAGATTCTCCATTATGAAACTTAACTCCCTGGCGCAGATGAAACGTGTATATTCTGCCACCTGCAGATACTTCCCACTTGGCAGCCAGACCAGGTACGAGTTCTCCATTGCGGTTCACTTTGATTAAACCTTCATACAGGTTTGCGTAAACAACACGGTCAATGGCGGCTGCCGTATTTGCCGTCGGGTCCAGCCCGGGAGGCTCTGCTGGCTGACATACCATTAAATTTCCGCCTTTTTGCGGTGTATCGGCCAACGCCAGGTGAGCCGGAAAAATCAGGGTCAAGAATAACGTCATAAGAAAAATCTTTTTCATCCTAGTTCCTCCTTTTTGGTCGGTTCTGAGCGTTCAAAGATTTAGATTTAACTTAAACCCTGAACCTCTTCGTTACAGATCTTCGAGATCACAAAAGGCCGTCATTTCAGCGATACTGTGAGCCGAGAGAATTCCGTGGATAATCGCCCGTGACATACAATCTGCAGCCGCATGCCCCAAATCACTGAGAGATTGGGCTTGAGGAACAGCGAAAATTCCGGGTGTTACGGGCAATTTTTTTTTACCTGTAGCGAGGCAAAAAATGGTGTCACCGTCAAACATGGTGTGGGCCGGTCGAATCGCGCGTGCCATGCCGTCGTGCGCCATCTGAGCGATCTTGTGTGCCTGAGTCGTCGTTAGGACAGCGTCGGTTGCAATGACACCAATGGTTGTATTTCTAATCGGACCGGCTTCGGGCTTTGGGGGCAGCTTTACAGCGCGCTTACCTTGTTTGCCAAACTCATCATCGATTTGCAGCCCGATTTCCCAGGGGCGACCACTGTCAGGGTTTATCACCGAACCGTCG
>JASFJP010000237.1:0-7035 GCA_050121225.1 Desulfobacterales bacterium | reverse complement strand
CAAAAACCATCAGTCAAAAACCGATCTGGACGACATCCTTATCGTCGATGATGAAAGCGCCAACCTGCAGCTGCTGTCCGAACTGCTCGGCAGGGAAGGCTACCAGGTGCGACCGGCCAATAACCCGCAACTGGCCCTTGATTCGGCCCTGGCGCAGCCCCCGAAACTGATCCTGCTGGACGTGAAGATGCCGGAAATGGATGGCTTTGAAGTGTGCAGGCGGCTCAAGCAGGATCAGCGGACACGGGATATTCCGATTCTTTTTGTCAGTGCGCTGCAGGATGTGCAGGACAGGGTCCGCGGCTTCGAAGTCGGAGGAGTCGATTTTATCTCCAAACCGTTTCAGGAGGAGGAAGTACTGGCCAGGGTGCGAACGCACATGAGTCTGCACAACATGCAGCGAAACCTCGAGAAGATGGTTGCCAAACGCACCGCTGAACTGGAAAGCGAGATTGGTGAGCGCAGGCAGGCAGAGAAAAAGCTCATCAAAAGCGAAGCCAAGTACCGCGGCCTGGTTGATAATTCTATCATTGGGGTTTTTACCACAACGTTAGATGGCCGATTTACATTTGTCAACGAAGCCATGGCCCAGATTTTTGATTTTGGCAGCACAGAACAGATGATTGCCCGGGGATCTCTTGAACGCTGGAGTGATTTAAAGGATCGCGAAAGAATGCTGGCCGGACTTCAGAAGCACGGCAGTGTGACCAATTTTGAAGCAGAAGCCATTACCAACACCGATCGAAACATCCATGTACTCTTCTCGGCGAGACAGATTGGCAACAATATCTTAGGTATGGTGATGGATATCACCGAACGCAAGCAGAATGAACAAAAGATCCGCGCATATCAACAACGTTTGCAGGCCCTGGCATCTCAGTTGACCATCGCTGAGGAAAAGGAACGGCGTGCCATTGCCGCCGACCTGCACGATCATGTGGGCCAGACGCTGGCTCTGGCCCGTATGCAGCTTGCCTCAGCGCGTAAGTCCACCACTGATTCCAAACTTGCAGACGAACTTGACAACATTTCAGACAGCTTACTCAAGAGCCTTGAGGATACACAACAACTAATGCTGGAACTGAGTTCTCCTGCGATGAATCAAAGCGGTCTCTCCTCCGCCATATCCGAGTGGTTGGCAGCGCAGATTGAAAACAAGCATAACATAAAAAGCGAGTTCATCGACAATATTCCCAAAAACCAGATAGATACTCTGGACGCAAACTATCAGACCATATTATTCCGCAATGTGAGGGAATTGCTCGTTAACGTGGTAAAACATGCCCGGGCAAACAAGGTAAGCGTTCGTTTAGAAGACAGGAACTCAACTATGAGAATCATCATTGAAGATGACGGTATTGGTTTCGAACCGCATGTGGTGACTCCGGCAGGCAGCAAAATTGGTGGTTATGGCCTGTTCAGTATCGAACAACTCATGGCCGATCTGGGAGGTAGCTTGAGAATCGTGTCCAGACCGGGCAGAGGTTGCACGGCAATCCTGTCCGCTCCATATAGTGTCGAAGACGAACAGCAGAAGCGTTAGCTGGAGCGAGGGGGTAAAAGGTGGAGTATCCATCTTCGCTGCGCTTCGACGCGACAGGTTGGAGTGATGGAGCTTGGAGTAATGAGAAAGAACAGAAACAGAGGGTACCAAAAATTTTCTAAATATTTCTTTAGGTTCATTGGGTGAATCAGTATCAGGGCGCTCTGGTTATGTTAATGCAAAACAAATATCCAAGGCACATTTTGAGAAACTCGATTCCTTAGCCTATAAACTTGAAAATGGGCTTTTAAAGCTTGTTGAAACCCTGGAGCGAAAGCGAGACAAAGGAGAATGGATTGACCATTTGGTTGTCAAAGAAAGCAATGCAGTTTATGGAAACGATTAACCCAACACTCCGGGACTCCAACACTCCAGTTCTCCGTGGAAACGTGAGCAGGAGGCTTGGTCCACCAACAGATTGTGACGAGGAGTTTAGGTTGCTATGGCAATAAACATCCTTCTGGTAGACGACCATCCGCTTTTCAGAAAGGGGCTCCGTCTCCTATTGGAAGAGCAAGAGGATTTTCGCATCGTCGGTGAAGCCGAAGATGGCCGGGAAGCGATTGAACAGGTGCGTACGCTTGCTCCGGATGTGGTGATCATGGACATTGCAATGCCGGATTTCAACGGGATCGATGCCACGCGAAAGATCGTCTCCGAAGATCCCTCAGCCAAAGTCGTGGCACTTTCCATGCACGCCGGAAAGAGTTTCGTCGAGGAAATGCTGCAGGCCGGCGCTGCAGGATACATCCTGAAAAAAAGTGTTCCAGAAGACCTCGTGAACGGGGTATGGACTGTGATTCAGGGAGAAGTTTACCTGAGCCCGGCAATCGCAGGCATCGTGGTTTCAGAGTACAAAGATTTACTGACGAAGTCTTCTGCAACAGCTCAGCTAGAGGAGGCCCCACAGATCCTACGCACCAAGCTCCGTCGCCCTGCAATCCCTTCGGATTTTGTGCCCCGATCAGATCTGGTGGCGCGATTGGACGAGCTATTGCGCCGGCCGTTAACGCTGATCTCCACAGCGGCGGGTTACGGCAAAAGCACGATGGCAAGCCTGTGGCTGGAAGCCTGGGATAGTCCCTACGCCTGGCTGTCTCTGGACGAGGATGAGAATGATCTTCACCTGTTTATAAACTATTTGTTGGCCGCGATCCACAACGCCTTCCCCGGCGCCTGCGAAACGACGCGGTCATTGCTGCAGGCCGCGGAACCTGCGCTGGTTTCGGATCTGAGCCGGCATCTTGTGAATGACCTCGACAGGATCGAGGGCCGATTCATTCTGGTTTTAGACGACTTTCACAAAATCCGCGAAAAAACGGTGCACGACCTGATTAACGCTCTTTTGGCCCATCCACCTCAAAATATGCATCTGATGCTGCTGACCCGACGTGATCCGCCGCTGCTGACCAGTTCACTTCGCGGTCGGGGCCAAATGAATGAAATAGGAACAGCCGATCTGCATTTTACAGTGGCTGAGACAAGGGTTTTATTGGAAAATACCCTCGGTTTATCGATCGACGTGAAAACTGCTGCAATCGTTCAGGAAAGGCTCGAAGGTTGGCCAGCGGGAATGTGCCTGATGTCACAATCCCTGAAGCATTCGGGGGATATTGATCGTCTGTTGGCGGGTCTGAAAGGCGGCTTTGCGACGGTTGTAGACTATTTAATGACCGAGGTGCTGTCGAACCAGCCTCCGGAGATGGCAAGGTTGATGGCTGCGACGTCGATCCTGGATCAATTCTGTGCACCTTTGTGCGATGCGCTGAATGAGTTTGATGTCGCGCCCGGCCGGGGCGATATGAATGGCGATGAGTTCATCGCCAGACTGCGACAGGAAAACCTTTTCCTGATCGCGCTGGACACGGAAAACCGATGGTTCCGCTACCACCATCTGTTTCGGCAGTTGTTGCAAAACCAGTTGAATCGACTCTGGCGCTCTGAGGAGATTGCCGCCCTCCATTCCCGGGCAAATGCCTGGTTCGCCGAAAATGAAATAGTCGTCGGTGCGATCAAACACCCCTTGGACGTTTTTGAGGAAAAAGATGATCAGGTCGTTATACCGGAAGCAGCCGTCCAGCCAATCGCATCTGCCCCTCAGCCGCCGCACGAGTCCACCCCCTCCCAGTCTCTGGATGAGCCCCTGACCAATCGCGAGCTCGATGTTTTAGAACTGCTGGCCCAACGGATGAGCAACAATGAGATCGCCGAAAAACTATTCATTTCAGTAGCAACCGTCAAAGGCCACCTGCAAAACATCTACGGTAAGCTAAACGTTAGCAAGCGCCGTGAAGCGTTTGAAAAGGCAGAAGCTTTGGGTATCCTCCCGCGGCATTAATTGCTATAGATGAGGAAACAGGGTGACGGGATGACCGGAAGATGTTGATAAGCATTAGAAAACTATACTACCGAACAAACACTATTGACATGACGCACGATTATAGCATATTATATGCTATAATTTAAGACGAACCAATTTTAGATATTATAGTGGAGGAATATTATGGGTACATCAAAAACCGCTTCAGCCAGAGCACTGATTGATCCTCAAATAAAAAAGGAGGCTGAAGCCATTCTTAAAGAATTAGGCTTGTCCGTGTCAAAATCCTTCGAGCTCTATTATCGTCAAATTATTGCCCACCGAGGATTACCTTTTGAGCTTCAGATTCCCAATGAAAGAACAATGAAGGCAATTGAGAATTCGAGGCAAGGCAAAGGAAAAACCTTTTCCTCTACCCAAGATCTATTCGATGACCTTGAAATCTGAGCGATGCGATCTATTCGGCGAGATACTCAATTCAAGAGAGATGTAAAGCGACTTACAAAACAGAATAAGGATTTTGAGAAGCTTAAAACCATAATACAATTATTGGTTGAAGGCGAAAAATTGCCAGCGAAGACCAGGGATCACAGATTGAAAGGCACGTTAAAGGACTGCAGGGAGTGTCATATAGAACCTGACTGGTTTTTAATCTACCGAATCGAAGGCAGTGAGTTATGCCTCTTACGAACCGTAAGTCACGCAGACCTCTTGGAGTAAAAACCACCCATTCATTCTCATACGGACTAATCCCAGCTTGTTAATTCCAATTTGTTGAATCTCTCGTTCAAAAGATCGATGTATTTAATCTTCATAGAATCGGATAAAAAGCTTTTTTGAATAAGATCGATCCACGTGGGAAACGCTTTTACAATGCGATTCGCCGTTTGCTCAATAGATTTTTGGGTTAACTCAAGACGCTCTTTAGCAAAATACATGAAAAAGTCATCTTTCTTCAGTTTATTTTTTTTACCGCGGAGTGGAAGTGCGAGTTCTTCCTGAGAGTTTAAAATAATCGTTGAGTTCAAAAGATCATATGCCGGAGACAGTTCTACTTTCAAATCCCGCCGGATTAACGAAAAATTCTTTAAATGCATATCTTCATTTCCAACAAGGTAATTAAAAAGTGTCAGATTGAACAGTTTTACTTTTTCAATCGCCGGAAATGTGCAGAATTGCCCGACAAGTGAAATAATCTGCTCCATGGACGAGTCATATTTGGTTTCTCGATCCCTTCCTGAAAGCTGGGCGAAATCTTCGACTGCTATTTTTTTATTTCGGCCCACTCGATCAAAACGTCGGATGAAATAGGTCATAGTGTCATCTTTGGAATACACCAAACCATGCAAGGGAAGATCTATCCCGATACATTCAGCCAACCTCATGGTCACATCTTCGTTTTCCGGAACTTCCCGGTAGTTCTTTGTCTGCGGTTTGAAAATAAAGCGGCCGCCAGTATCCACAATTTCAAAGATCTCCTTTTTTAAATTTAAGCGCACACTTAATTTGGGTTGAACACCCTGGATTGACATTTTAGCCGCCCTGGCAATTGCTTCTCTAACCTGGTCCTCAGCTGAATAAGGAAAATCTTTTAAAGAATTCAATCCTGGCGAGAGTTTTTTTAGACCATTAACAGAGTATTTACGCCCTTCACATTCTTCGTAGGTAATCGGGCATCGGCTCATACTATTTTCTCCTGAACCGTAACAGCACCCACCAGCTCATTTCCCACCGCTACAAGCTGACTTAGGTAATCAAATTTATCAATTTTTCGCAGCTTCAAAAGGCCCTCAAGAAGAAGTCCTTCCGGCAACAGACCATCAAAAAATGTTGGAAACCTGTCAAACTCAAATACTTTTTTATCCACAGGCATGGTCAACGCGATTGAAGGCCCAATATATCTTTCAAAATAAGTAAATCGGTATTTTTTTCCGGCTTCTATTTCCTCTAAAATGCCGGCGGGGATACCATGCATCGATACCTCAGCGACTCTCATTTAATACCTCCATAAGCGGACTTGTAAAAATTATTTTTATATTAAGGGCCTTAAGCACTTTCTGCAAGGTTGAGAACTGAATGGTTTCTTTCCCTTTTTCGATATCATAAATAACGGTCTTACCTACACCTGCCAGATCAGCCAACTGCTTTCGTGTCAGTCCACTTGCTTTGCGATGAAACAGTATAATATCGCGCATCTTATGATCCAAATTCATACCTCCTAAAATTGCCGCTATAGCGGCAAAATCACGCAAATTAGTCTTTTGATTGTAAGTATATATCGTTTAATGACAGAACTTACCGTTATAGCGGTAAATTTTTACTTTTTTGTTTTTGAAATTAGATGCTATTACATAACAAATATATTTTTACCGCCAGAGCGGTAAATAATCAAGCTATATTTCTCGAAGACATTGTCAAAAATAGAAATTTTTCCAAAAGTCTCACCATCGCTCCATCTTTCGGTTTCTCTTCTCCACTGTTACGGCATCTTATCCCATTCAATGTTCGATGTTGAACGTTCGACCTGCCCGCTATTGCCCTTGATACTCTATCATTCAACCGGGCATTGTTATTTTTTTCAGTAGTTCTTAGCATAACCATGACATGAACGGGCGTGGCAGGCGGGCCTGCCCGCAATGCCTTTAAAGTGATCCGAGGAAAACCTAACAATCTGATTTATAACCCAATGGTTACGCTAACCCAAAGCACTATGCATGGCAGGCGGGCATGTCCGCGATGCCGTGATAGCGGTGTGAGCACAATTCAAACATTTGAATTATCTACCGATGTTAGCACCAAACAATTGCGCTATGCATGGCAGGCGGGTGTTGGAAGTTCATTTTTTGAGCTAATCTCCCACTCCCCCATCTTTTTTTTCAAAATCCGCGATCCGCAATCCAAAATCTAAAGCATCCTCATCCCCTCCTTTTCTAGTACTTTTAGATGTATCTACTCTAAAAACAATTCTTTTTCAGTACTTTTTGGAGGTTGTTTCCCACAAGCGCTAGGAAATATAGATATATCATCATAAATTCATCAAACCTAAAGGAGGACACCACTATGAGACGAAAAACGATTCTCTTGATGTTTGCGGTAATAATTCTATTGCCAGGGCTGGCTGGTGCTGTGAGCGAGAAGGACTTCGAGGCAAATAATACCGAGGAAATGATCA
>JASFJP010000236.1:0-7047 GCA_050121225.1 Desulfobacterales bacterium | reverse complement strand
TCGCTTCAATTTGCCGAGGTTGACCGAGCGGCCAAATGGCTGAAGGTCATCCATTTGATTGCAGCCGCCGCTGGTTATCGCGGGATGATCCTTGGCCAGATACTGGATATCACCTCTGAAGGCAAACAGCTATCCGTCGGTGAAATTGAGGTTATGCATGCTTTAAAAACTGGAGCCCTGATCGAAGCAGCTCTGCAAAGCGGCGCCATAATTGGGTGCGCGAACAACAGTCAATTAAAATTCTTGAAGATCTATTCCAAAAAAATTGGCCTGGCATTTCAAGTAACTGATGATATTTTGAATGTTGAAGGGAATCCAGGACTGATGGGCAAGGCCGTTGGCACCGACAGTTTAAGGGAAAAAGGCACCTACCCTTCTATTCTCGGTCTGGAAAAATCAAAAGAATTTGCTAAAGACCTCATTAACACTGCATTGCAAGCACTTGACGGTTTTGATAAAAAAGCAGATCCCTTGCGGGCAATTGCAACATATATTATTGAAAGAAAACAATGAGTTTCTAGTCCCAAATTATATTTTCTCAAGTGAAATGCATCACCGGCAGGCGCTCTCGTCCTCGTCGCCCATTTGCTTGTGCTTGATTATCATTATTGCGCGCTGCCTTTGAAGCCATACCCTTCACATTTATGGCCTGGAAACCATCATAAGGGAGATAGCCCAACGTTGGAACTTTTAGATAAAATCAATTCACCTGCTGACTTAAAAAAGATTCCCAGAAAAGAGCTTCCAGCTTTGGCCGCTGAGATTCGCAAACTGATCATTGACGTTGTCTCTCAAACCGGAGGGCATTTGGCGTCAAGTCTCGGAGCCGTCGAACTCGCCATTGCCATTCATTACGTCTTTGATACTCCCAACGATAAGCTCATTTGGGATGTTGGCCATCAGACATATGCTCATAAACTGCTGACGGGTAGGCGGGAGCAGTTTCATACATTACGTCAGCACAAGGGCATTTCCGGTTTTACGCGCACCGTCGAAAGTCCCTATGACACATTTTCAACCGGCCACAGCAGTACCTCAATATCGGCAAGTTTAGGAATAGTCCATGCAAAACACTTAAAAAAAGAGAATTCAAAAGTGATCGCTGTTATTGGTGATGGTTCCATGACCGCCGGAATTGCCTATGAAGGACTCAATCAGGCCGGCGATAAATCCAAAGACAAGGAGCTCATCGTTATACTAAACGACAACGACATGTCCATTTCGCGCAACGTAGGTGCCCTATCCTCCTTCTTGAGTCGCACATTCTCCGCTAAACGCCTTCAAGAACTGCGTAAAGAGCTCGGAGAATTCTTAAAATCGCTCCCCAAAATTGGCGATGACATTTATCAATTTGCCAAACGAACTGAAGAGTCGTTTAAAGCGTTTACGACTCCAGGAATGTTATTTGAAGCCTTTAATTTTGAATATTTTGGCCCGATCAATGGTCATAATTTAAACCATCTTATTGATATTTTAAATAATATAAAATACTTGAAAGAACCCGTGCTGCTCCATGTCACTACCAAAAAAGGGAAAGGCTACCCACCAGCAGAACAAAATCCAATTTATTTTCATGGGTGCGGGTGCTTTGAAGTTGAAACCGGTAACTGCCTGGATCCCAAAATCCCTGTTCCAACCTATACCGAAATTTTTGGTCAAACGCTGCGCGAAATGGCGCAGGCGGATTCACGCGTTGTGGCGGTAACCGCTGCCATGCCTGAAGGAACCGGATTAACTCAGTTCTCTCAGGAGTATCCTGATCGGTTTTTTGACGTCGGTATCGCTGAACAACACGGCGTTACGTTTGCGGCCGGATTAGCTGCCGAGGGATTGAAACCGGTGGTCGCCATATATTCAACCTTCCTGCAGCGGGCATATGATCAAATCCTGCACGATGTGTGTTTGGATGGTCTTCCGGTGATTTTTGCTATCGATCGGGGTGGCATTGTTGGCGAAGATGGTTCTACCCATCATGGTCTTTTTGATTTATCCTATTTGCGGAGCCTACCGAACATGGTTGTCATGGCTCCCAAAGATGAAAATGAACTCCGACAAATGCTTGCCACTGCTATACATCATGACGGTCCAATAGCCTTTCGGTATTCACGAGGGAAGGCTACCGGTGTGCCCTTGGATAAAACCATAGCCCTGCTTTCCATAGGAAAGGGCGAGGTCCTCAAAGATGGTGATGACATTCTCATTTTGGCGATCGGCAGATCTGTCGGTGATGCGTTGGAAGCGCACGAATTGCTATTGAATCAGGGGATCTCCGCTACGGTCGTCAATTGTCGTTTTGTAAAACCGCTGGACTCTGATTTGATTTTTGCCCTAAGCCAAAAAATCCCGCGAATCATCACCGTGGAGGAAAATGTTCGACAAGGAGGATTTGGCAGTGCCGTTTTGGAAGCCTTGAATGATCACGGTAACCATCACTTCCGTCTTGAACGTATCGGAATCCCGGATAGATTTATTGAACATGGACCCCAGAAGCTCTTGAGATCCTTGTATGGCATTGATGCCCCCGCCATTGTATCCGCCGCTGAAAGATTGATGCAGAATTCGTGACTGTTTTGTCTCAAGAAAAAAAAAGGCTTGACCTTCTGCTTGTCGACATCGGCCTTGCGCCAAGCCGCCAGCGAGCCCGCGCCATGATTATGTCGGGCAACGTCTTGGTCAATGAGCAACCGGTGGATAAACCGGGATTTTTAACTTCAAGTAATGCTCGCATTGAATTGAAAAAAAAAGATATGCCGTATGTCAGCCGAGGTGGTCTAAAACTTGAATCAGCCCTGCGGTCCTTGGAATACGTGCTAAACGGCTATGTATGTTTGGATGTGGGCGCTTCGACCGGTGGATTTACCGACTGCCTGTTGCAGCACGGGGCCATACGTGTTTACGCCGTTGACGTCGGCTATGGACAACTCGCTTGGAAACTCAGGCAGGACTCTAGAGTGGTGGTGGTCGAACGAACCAATATACGGCATATGCCGGCTTCAGCCATTGCCGGAGACGTCGATCTGGCAACCATCGATGTCGCATTTATCTCGCTAAAAATAGTTGTTCCCGCTGTATTAAAATTTTTGAAACCCGACGGCCGAATTCTCGCTTTGATAAAGCCCCAGTTTGAAGTTGGCAAAGGCAACGTGGGAAAAGGGGGCGTTGTCAGGGATTCTAGACTTCACTCCAAAGTAATAGCTGAACTATCAGAATTCTTCTCAACGCTGAATTTGGTTAGCGAACATGTCATACCGTCCCCAGTTCTCGGACCGAAAGGTAACCGTGAGTTTTTTATTTCTCTGCGGCAAGCACAGAGATGATATCGGTTGATTTTGGTCTTGATTTTTTTGGGTTAAAAAGTTAAAAAATTCAATTTATAAAAAATCAGTAAGCGACGACATCACCCAATGCAGAGAGGAGCTTAAATGACTGAAAAAACTGAAAGCTTAAGAAACATTGCGCTGGTTGCCCATTCAGGAGCCGGCAAAACATCCCTTGCTGAAGCAATGTTATACGACAGCAAGGTTCTCAAGCGTTTAGGTCGAGTGGAAGACGGCAATACAGCGATGGATTTTGAACCCGAAGAACTCAAGCGAACCTCTAGTATCAGCAGTTCATTCCACCAATACAATTGGAAAAAACATTTAATTACGATCATCGACACACCCGGAGATCAGAACTTTTTTTCAGATACACGAAGTTGCCTGCAAGCAGCTGATGGGGCCCTCGTAGTTGTGGATGCCGTCGATGGGGTTAAGGTTCAAACCGAGCAGGCCTGGGAATTCACCAGTGAGTTTAACTTGCCGCGTGTCATCTTTGTAAATAAACTGGATAGAGAGCGAGCGAATTTCGACCGTGTGTTTCAAGAAATTAGTGATCTTTTTCAACCCAAGCCGATTATTTTGCAATTGCCTATTGGTGCAGAAAACGACTTTAGAGGGGTTGTGGATTTGATTAGCGGAAAAGCATTTGTTTACGCTGAAGACGGCAAAGCCAAAGAAGGTGAGGTTCCAAGTGACATACAGGAGTTAGTTGAAAGTGAGAAGGAAAATTTAATTGAAAATATTGCCGAAGCCGATGATGACCTGATTGAGCGCTATCTGGAAGGAGAAACGCTTTCAGAGGAGGATCTGAGAAAGGCGCTGCGAAAGGGAACGCTGGCCCATACCTTTGTCCCAGTTGTGTGTGGTTCCTCAACCAAAAACATTGGAATCGATTTGCTGATGGACCTAATAATAGACGCCATGCCCTCTCCTCTGGATCGTGGTGCAATGGTCGGCATCGATACATCAACCGATAATGAAATTGAACGGACGCCGGATACGAGTGCACCTTTTTCCGGCTATGTCGTCAAAACTGTCGCAGACCCCTACGCTGGACGGTTAACTATTTTCAGAGTCATTTCCGGAACTCTTGGAGCTGATGGTACATTCTACAACGCAAGCAAAGAAGTAAAGGAACGCTATAACCAGTTATTGACCATTACGGGGAAGGAACAAAAGCCCGCGAAGGGCGCCGGACCAGGTTCCATCGTTGCGGTTGCCAAACTGAAAGAAACTGGTACAGGAGATACCCTTTGCAATGAGTCCGATAAAATTCTTTATAAATGTGCGGAACCGCTGCCTGCCTTGATATCATTCGCTATCGAAGCCAAGTCCAAAGGAGATGAGGATAAAATATTTAGTTCGTTGACCAAACTCTTAGAAGAGGACCCGTCTCTCAAATTGGATCGCAGATCCGAAACTAAAGAGATCCTCCTCTCGGGTTTGGGCCAAATCCATATCGAAACCATCGTCGAAAAACTTAAACGAAAATTTAATGTTGAAGTTTTGCTGAAAAAACCGAAAGTACCTTACAGAGAAACAATTAAAAAGAAGGTCAGAATTCAAGGAAAACACAAAAAACAAACCGGTGGTCACGGCCAATACGGAGACTGTTGGATACAGATCGAGCCCCTACCCAGAGGCAAAGGCTTCGAGTTTGTTGATGCCATTGTCGGTGGTGTGATTCCCAAACAGTACATACCGGCCGTCGAGAAAGGCATCGTTGAATCATGTCAAAAAGGAGTCTTGGCGGGCTTTCCCTGTGTCGATTTCAAGGTGACATTGGATGACGGCTCATATCACGCCGTAGATTCCTCGGAAATGGCGTTTAAAATTGCCGGCTCATTGGCGTTCAGAAAAGCGTCCCAAGAGGCCCAACCGGTCATTCTCGAACCCATTATGAATGTAACCGTTACGACCCCCGAAGAATTTATGGGCGATATTATGGGCGATCTTAATGGCAGGCGCGGTAAAGTCCTCGGAATGGATACAGCCGGAAAAAATCAGGTTATTAAGGCCAATGTGCCCATGGCGGAATTCTTATCTTATGCCCCAGATCTCAGATCTATGACCGGCGGCAGGGGTATGTACTTCATGGAGTTCTCACATTACGATGAAGTGCCGGCTCAGATCGCGGAAAAAATAGTCGAAGAAAGCAATAAAAGCAAAGACTAATCGATCCTATCCGACATTGATCTCAAAAATAGAACGCAGATTGAGCGTGTCTATGGCAAATGCGCCGAGTAATCGGCTAATGCCTTAGGCACGTTTTTATTGCCTGGGTTAATATCTCCAAAATTCCTTAATGCATTTTCTTGCAGGGGCATAACCCGCCCAATACGCATCCCACATCGACCCAAATTTAACTCTGTTTTTCAATTTAATTTTTTGGGCGAATGGACATGTTGATAAATGAAAGCGTTGGGATCTTCGATTTCCAATATACCCAACTTTTTTAACTTTCCAATTGCGCCATATTCCCTTTTGGGACTTCATTGCTTTTTGTTGTGCTTTCAACAATATAGATTGATATTTGATATTGGCGGATCGATACAAATAATAGGCAAATCCGTTTTGCACGAGTTGAGCATTTACGAATGTATCATCCTGCAGGAAAATATAAGCGAGTAATCGATCGTATTGATCGTATCGTTCTCGGTCAAATTCAAGCCGTATTTTATGTGATGAAACCAGTTTTTTATTGAGACATCTGGCCTCATAACCGAAGGGTTCCGCCTTTTGATTCTCATGATCGATTTCAGGGGCGTTAATGCCGATGTAACGCACCCGCTGTCCATTGTTTAAGACAATGGTATCGCCGTCATTCACCCACTTAACCATGTGCTCTGTGGCAGCAAATGACCAATTTGTGAACGACAGAACGAGCACCAATACCCCTAAAAAGGCTTCCACGAGTCTAGTCTTCGTCATGGCTTTCATTCCCCGATCAGATTGCAATGGTTGATGGCGCGATTATCAAGCATGCGTGAGAGACCACCGCGGTCAGCCGGAGCAAATCCCAAGGATTTGTGCCAAACTTCGTCATCTTCCATGCATAAATAAGTTAATACCTGGGGAGCCAATTCACGGATATAGGCGGTGAGTTTTTTATAAATTCCAATGCGCAGTGGTTTAAAATAACGCATCTTGTTGTCAAGACCGCTGATGAACTCACCATAAATGATGGTCGAGTCCGGAAAACGTTTTTGGATGAGCGGTTTCAGAGATGGCATAAACCGAAAGGTACCGAGGCTGATCCACACAATTTTTTCCGGGGATACATAAGAAAACAATTGCTTGATCGTTTCTTGGTAGTCAGGTTCACAGCCATCGTAAATTACGATCGGATCGAAATGGAAAGCAACGGGATATCCCCAGGATGCACATTTTGCCGCTGCTTTCAGTCGAGCCGTAAATGAAGCCGTATAGCGTTCCTCATCGGCGATTATTCGCGGTGTGTTGACTGACCAGGCGATGACCGTTTTTCGATTGTGCCTTAGTGTTCTCAACCGCTCTATTGCGGTTGTTTTGGTTTTTAATTCCAAGATAGCATGTTTTTGAGCGGCAAATGCAGGTATGAGGCGCGTTGATAAATCGGTCCACAATTCCCAGATCAAGCTGTCGGTAAACTCTCCGGTTCCGATCCGATACACCTTATTATCGGCAAACGTGACTCGAAGCTCATCAAACAAATCATCATGGTTCACAAAAAATTGTAACACAGGTG
>JASFJP010000235.1:0-7048 GCA_050121225.1 Desulfobacterales bacterium | reverse complement strand
TCTAAAACCAAGCAAAAAACAACTTTCACAAAAGAATTCAACAAGCAGGAACCTATTCCTGAGGAAGGCGTCCAACGCGCCCTCGAGTTGCTGCAAAGCGGCCGTTTGCATCGCTACAATACCGCCCCGGGGGAGATCTCCGAAGTCGCTTTGCTGGAGAAAGAATTTGCCGAATACGTCGGTACCCGGTATTGTGCGGCGTTTTCCTCCTGTGGAAGTTCCATTTATGTTGCCTTAAAATGCGCCGGCATTCAACCGGGTGACAAGGTGCTGACCAATGCCTTTACACTGGCTCCGGTCCCGGGCGCGATTCAAAATGCGGCTGCCGATCCGGTCTTTGTCGAATCTACCTCACGATATGTGATCGACAAAGAAGATCTTGAACGCAAAGCCGACAGCAGTGGTGCCGGCTACTTTTTGCTTTCGTATATGCGGGGCCACATTCCCGATATGGATACGGTTTTGGATATTTGTAAAACGCATAATTTATGCTTGATCGAAGACTGTGCCCATACCATGGGGGGCGGCTGGGACAACCGCCCCACCGGGACATTCGGCAAAATCGGATGCTTCAGCACCCAAACATACAAGCATATGAACTCCGGTGAGGGCGGTCTGCTGGTTACCGCTGACGAGGACCTCATTGCCCGGGCGATTCTGTATTCAGGGTCGTATATGCTCTACGACACGCATGTTTCCAAACCTTCTCCGGAAGTATTTGAGCGCTATAAAAAAATTATACCCAACCTCAGCCTGCGAATGTCCAACCTGCAGGCTGCCATATTGCGCCCGCAGTTAAAGCTGCTCGACGACCAGGTTACCCGCTGGAATGAACGCTATGCCCGCCTCGAAGAAAAATTAAGCCGCATTGACACCATCACGGTGCCGCCCAGGCCCGCCAAAGAGAATTTCGTGGGAAGTTCGATTCAGTTCACACTGGAGAATCTATCTTATGATCAGATGGAACGCTTCTTGGAGGCATGCGACCAACGCGGTGTTCGAATCAAATGGTTTGGCTGGAAAGAGCCCCGGGGCTATACCAGCACATATGAAAGTTGGCAGTATTTTTCTGCCCTTCCGGATTTGCCGCAAACTAAGCGGATTCTGGATCACATGTGCGACATGCGCATCCCCCTGACGTTTACGATCCAGGATTGTGAAACGATATCCCTCATAATTCGTGAGGTACTCGAGGATATCGTACGATGAATCGCGTCCCATCAATGAGGCATCCTTGAGCTGACCACTCTGAAGCTTGAGCTTGAAGCCAATCAAAGGAAAATAAAAAAATGAATCACAAAGAGCGGATCTTAACGGCTTTGAATCATGAGGAGCCGGATCGAGTACCCGTTGATTTAGGTGGGAGGCAGACCACTTTTATGGTTGAAACTTATAATCAGATTAAAGCCCATCTTGGATTAAATGACCTTCCAACCCATATCATGTCCCATAAATGGCAGACGTCTTATGTGGACGAGCAAATTCTCAATCACTTTTCAATAGATTGTCGCCACATACGCCCGCCAATGAAGGCTGAGCCTGAGCTTTCTGAAACGGCGGAAGGCAAAATTGCTTTTGTGGATGAATGGGGTATAAAAAGAATCATTGACGCCGGTTACGCGAGTATCAATGACTATCCGTTGCAAACCGCAACCCTTGAAGACCTGGAGACCTACGAGTGGCCCGATCCGGCAGAAATTTTTGATTACAGCAGTATGCGCAGCCAAGCACTCGACCTACACAATGAAGGTGAATATGCCATTGTGGGAAATATGGGGTCACCGGGAAATATATTCGAACAGAGCTGGTACCTGAGGGGAATGACGGAATTTTTTCTGGATTTGGTGGACAATAAGGATTTTGCCCATGCACTATTGTCAAAAATTACAGAGATTCGCAAACAAAATGCCAAATATTTTCTCAAAGAAGTCGGTGAGTATCTGGATGTTTTTCAGCTTGCAGATGATTTGGCAATGCAAAATGGTCCCTATATGTCGCCGGATTTATATCGTGAAATGATTAAACCCTACCAGGTCGAACTTTTTCGATATGTCAAGGAGTTAACTCCGGCAAAAATCTATTATCACAGCTGTGGATCTGTTACCCGGCTGCTTGATGATCTGATCGATGTGGGCGTGGAAATTTTAAATCCGGTTCAAGTTTCGGCGGACGGCATGCAAACAGATCAGCTGAAGCAGAGATTCGGTAACAAATTAAGCTTTTGGGGAGCGATGGATACCATTGAGATACTTCCCAATGGAACCGTAGATGATGTCCGAAAGGAAGTCAGGAAAATTATTCGTGACCTCGCTCCCGGAGGCGGATTTGTTCTCGCATCCGTGCACAACCTTCAACCCGATATTCCGCCCGAGAATATCATCGCCATGTTTGAAGCAGCCGCGCAATATGGCAACTATCCGATTTTATGATAGTTTGATATCTAAAACGGTACTATAAACCAAACGAAGGTGTGATGAACTGAGTGGTTTTGGGGTTTATTTTTCAGCATAGGCATCCGCTACTCCCAGGGCCTGATCCATGATGCCTATACCTTCGTCGATTTCATCTTTGGTGACAATCAGCGGCGGTGCCATAGCAATCACATTGCTGGGATTGGCTGCCATGGCCATCATGCCTAGCTCGCCGAGTTTTTTGGCCACTTCCAGTTTTGGGTTCATCCCGGATTTGAGCTTGGCATTCAACGGGATGATGGGTTCACGGGTTTTCTTGTTTTTCACCAACTCCAGTCCCACAAACAGGCCAATTCCCCGGACGTCACCCACACTGGGATGTTTATCTTTCAGTTCCTGTGCTTTTTCCAAAAGGTAGTTTCCCATCTTCTCAGAATTTTCAATGAGGTTATCTTCCTGATAGATCGGAATCACCGCCGTTGCGGCGGTACAGGCCAATGCGTGGCCGGCGTACGTGGCACCGTGGCTGAAAAACTGCTCCTTAAATCGATCTCCGATGTGCTTGCGCACGATGGTCGCCCCCAGCGGCACATAAGCGCCGGAAAGACCCTTGGCCATAGTGATGATATCCGGTACAACCTTCCAATGATCGACAGCAAACCATTTCCCGGTTCGTCCGAATCCGGACATGACTTCATCGGCGATTAAGAGGACACCCCATTTATCACAGATTTCTCTGAGGCGTGGGAAATATTCCGGCGGCGGAACAATCACGCCATTGGCGCCGGTCACGGGCTCGACAATGATACCGGCGACAGTTTCTCCACCGCCTTCCATTTCAATTATCTCATCGACATGCTCAACACAGTAAAGATTGCAGTTCGGATACTCCAGCCCGGCTGCACAGCGGTAACAATAAGGCAGGGGAGTCCGAACCAGCTCCGCACCACCCAACACCTGGGCCCAGTTGCGCGGGTCACCGGCAGAAAGAGACATCGATGTAGCCGTCCCGCCATGATAGCTGCGGTAACGCGCTAAAATTTTGCGCCGTCCGGTATACTGGTGGCAAATCTTTACGGCAGCTTCATTGGCTTCGGCTCCACCCAACGAAATAAAAGACCGTGAAAGATCTCCGGGTGTGATCTCCGCCAGCATTTTGGTTAGCAGGGCTCTTGGTTTCGTCGATAAGCTTGGTGCAAATGAACACAGCGTATTCGCCTGCTGGGTGATCGCTTCGATAACACGAGGATCCTGATGGCCGATGTTGTGGCTCACAAAACAGGAGCTGAAATCCAAACGCTTCCGACCATCTTCCGTGGTAAAATACACGCCTTTGGCCGACACCACTCGCAGCGGAGACTGGGCGGGCTGATAGGACCAGGATTGAAAATTGTGCTCTACCTCGTATGAATCCAAATCTTCCTTAGAATCGGCGATATCTCTTAAATTTATCATTCCATCCTCCTAAACCAACGCAGCTCTATTTGCCGTATTTTTCCCAGACACGCCCGAAAAGATCCTCTTCAGTGACACTTGCAGGCTCAATGGGTTCCGATAGCCAAGTAACATTAATAAAATGCTTCCAATGAATATTTTCACTGGTAACGTTTCCGCCCCAAGTTCCGCAACCCAGAGACACGGTAGACGGCATGCCGTTCCATAAATTGCCTCCTGCCGATGGCGCATGGGCTTGGCGCACAAGAACTCGACTGACTTTCAATTCGGCGGCAGCCCGATGAATATAATCTTGATTGAAGGTATAAAGTCCGACCGAATGGCCAAGGCCCGCATAAGCATGCAGTTCCCTCACGATGTTCAGCGCCTCATCAAACGTTTTATATTTCCACAGTGCCAGTACCGGCGAAATTTTTTCACCGCTAAACCGTCCCATTCCGGGCTGGGTTTCCATGACCATGAGCATCCTGGTTGAATCCGGCACGTTAATTCCTGCATTCTTTGCAATCGTTTTTGCTGATTTAGCGACAACGTTTAGATTCAACGCCAGATGTCCGGGCTTTTTGGTGGGCGTCCACATGCATTCTTCTAATTTTGTCTTTTCCTCGCCGTTGCAAACATAACCTCCTTGTTTTTCTAGTTCTTGGACCATCCGGTCGAAGACGCTTTCGTGAATCACAAGGGAGTTATCCGAGCTGCAGGATGTGGCGTTATCGAAGGTTTTGCTGATAGTGATTTTTTCTGCGGCGTCGGCCAAATCCGCATCTTCTGCAACAATTATGACCGGATTACCCGCTCCAACACCATAGGCAGGTGTTCCGCTGGAATATGCTGCTTTAACCATCGGTGCTCCACCCGTGGCCACAACCAAATCGACCTGACGCATCAATTCCTGGCTCAAATCAATACTGGGCTCTCCAATGTATTGAACCAAATCGATCGGAGCTCCCACCTTTTGGAGTCCGTCTCGCATAAACTCACAAGCCACTTTGCAGGGCACCTTTGCACGTGGATGCGGGGCAAATATAACCGCATTTCGTCCTTTTAAAATGCCGACACCATTGCTCCCACAGGTGGCCGTTGGGTTGGTGACAGGGGTTAGTGCCCCTATGACGCCAACCGGCTTGGCATATTTGGTTATCCCGGTGGCTTCGTCTCGCTCAATCACACCTACCGTCTTGGCAGTCAAAATGTCACGGCAAACACCGCCGACTTTTACCTTATGCTTTTTGATTTTGTCTTCAATAACGCCCATGCCGGTTTCTTCGACAGCGACTCTGGCACACTCAGCGATATTGTCGTCTTTATACAATTGCCAACCTACCGAAAGGGCGATCTCATCAATTTGCTCCTGAGTGTGGTTTTCAACCTGTTTTTGAGCAATACGGGCTTTTTCTATGAGTTCACTGATTAATTTTTGTCCGTCACTCATTACGATCTCCTTTATACCTATCGATGACATGCATACAAAATTCGACCTGATTAGGCCGGATGTTCAACCATTTACCATGCGATATCCCATTTCAAACGCGTTTCGATTCTCATCTTTGAATTTGGGGATAATACCCAACATGGTTTTGAGCATATTTTCTTTATCGAGAACTTCAGATGCCGCCGCGGTTAACGCGCCTAGCATGATAGTGTTGGCATATATCGGCCGCCCAAGTTTCTCGATGGCTGTATCCTTGGCAGGAATGGCCACCTGTTTGAAGGATTTGCTGTCATCAATTTCCACCATTGCAGGATCATATAAAACGACACCGTCTTTCATCATGTGACTGAACTGTTTGTAAGCTGCGGAGGAGAATGAACAAAAGAAATCCGGTTCTTCCACCAACGGGCTGTCAATTTCTTCTTTAGAAAGCACTACTTGAGTTCGAACATATCCTCCCCGCTGTTCTGTTCCGTGGCTTTTTAGCATGGTGACCCGAAAGTCCTGATTGACGGCGGCTGTACCAACAATCTGCCCCAGCCGCACCACACCCTGACCGCCAAAACCGCTGGCTAATATTTCAATGCGATCTTTCATTTTGAAACCTCCCTTGAATCTCGGCTGTTTTTGTTCTCACAGATTGTGAAAATTCAGCCCTCGAATTGCTGGAATCATGGTAAATCCCTGTCCGCCAGAAAATTTCAGGATTATCCTCCTCTTCTCCCAGTGGAGCAGCATGATTTTTTATCCAGTTGAACATACTAACGGTATCACGGGACCCGAGCGCATTTTTACCGAAATTGGTAATGCATGGAAAGACGCAATGCACCAAAGAAAATCCGTTGTTTTGGAGTGCTTTCTTGCAGGTGTCGACCAGAGCCCTGCCATCCATGCTCACGTGTCTTGCTAAAAAGGTTGCCCCTGCTGCTTGAATGACATTTAATATATCCATTTGCGGTTGAACCCAGTTCGGATCCGACATGCCGTAAGGACTGCTATCAGTGACCACACCCGGCGGAGTCGTCCACCCATACTGGCCTCCAGTGGACTGGTAACCCAGGTTATCGCACACCAAAACGGTCATCTGAGTGTTGGAACGAGCAGCATGCAATACATGATTTAATCCAATACCAAAAGCGTCTCCATCTCCCACCGTAAGAACAATTTTCATCTCAGGCGGTATAGCCAGTCTCAAACCTCGGGCAATTGGATAGACACGTCCATGAGTTCCGGCAAAATTGTCTCCCTGCCAGGTGCCAAATGTTTGTCGACCGGCACAGCCGATGGATGTCCCCCAAAGAATATCATTAACTTCAAGATTAAGCTCATCAATTGCCTGAACCAGCGCTTTATGGGCCTGGCCGAGACCGCACCCAGAACAGGCTGTACTGGGTATTTTTCTGGATCTTAAGTATTTATTTGTTAATTTATCCATTACCATGCCTCCCTTTCCCATCCTACCCGGTTTAACGCTTCGCCGTTGAGAAGTTTATCGAATGTCTCGTGCAACTCAGCTACAGTGGGCAACTCTCCGCATTTGCCGAAAAAATGAACCTCACTGTCACTGGAGGCGGCCCGTTGAACTTCCCGCACCATTTGGCCATCGTAGTCAAGCTCTACGGAAAGATATTTCGCTTTTCGGGTAAAGGCTTCATCTGGGAACGGCCACAAGCAAATGGGTCGAATCATCCCGATTTTTAGCCCTTGATCGCGAGCCTTTTTTACGGCAGTTTTAACGGTTCGAGACGGT
>JASFJP010000234.1:0-7054 GCA_050121225.1 Desulfobacterales bacterium | reverse complement strand
TCTTAGCTAAAGGAGGTAACCTCATGTCCGATAAATGGCCACCTGAATACAATCGTGATTTCTTTCCTCCTCTGGATGCCAAGTATTGGAATCCGGTCGTGGAAACTATGGATCCCGAGGAACGCACCCGGAAGATCATTCTGCCTAAACTTCAGGCACTGCTGAAGTATGCCTACGACAAATCTCCCTTTTATCGGAAGAAATGGGACCAGGCGGAAATTCGGCCCCAGGATATTCGCACCCTGGAGGACTTTGCGCAGATCCCCTTTGTGACCAAAGACGAGATACGGCAGGACCAGGCGGCGCATCCTCCCTTTGGCAGCAATTTGTGTATTCCCAAAAATGAGCTCGCTCGGATCCACGGCACCTCCGGCACCACCGGTAAACCCACCGCTTTTGGTGTGGGTCGGGACGACATGGCCCGAATTGCGGATGCCCACGCCCGAATCATGTGGAGCTTCGGAGTGCGCCAGGATGACATCGTGTTCATCGCATCCTTTTTCAGTCTTTACTGGGGGAGTTGGGGAGCCCTCTTGGGTGCCGAACGACTGGGCGCCACGGCCTTTCCTTTCGGTGCCGGTGTACCGGGGCAGTCAGACCGTGCTCTGGAGTGGATAAAAGAGGTTCAACCCACGGTCTTCTATGGAACACCGTCTTACAGCCTGTATCTAGCTGAAAAAGCTAAAGCCCGAGGTTTGGACCCGTGTAAAGATTTCAATTTCCGGGTCCTCTTCTTCTCCGGTGAACCCGGGGCCGGGGTACCGAGCACCAAGAAGCGCATTGAAGAAACCTTCGGTGGAATCTGCATCGATTCCGGCTCAACGGCCGAAATGACGCCCTGGATGACCAACTGTGAATGTGAACATCGGCAGGGGATGCACCTATGGCAGGATCTCGTCTATTCCGAATTGGTTGATAACGAAACTCAGAAACGTGTGCCTTACGGGCACGAGGGGGTGACGGTCTATACACATCTGGAGCGAACATCACAGCCCATGATCCGCTTCTGGGCAGGGGATACGTCAATGTGGGTGGATGAGCCCTGCTCCTGTGGCCGGACCTATCCCAGACTGCCAAGGGGTGTATACGGTCGCGCAGATGACATGTTTGTGGTCCGAGGGGAGAACGTCTATCCCAGCGCTATCGAAGACATCATCAGAGATATCGACGGATTTTGCGATGAGTACCGCATTGTGATTACCCGGGAGAAAACCATGGACGAACTGATTGTTCAGACCGAGTGTCTTCCAGGGGTGGACGAATGCGTCATTCCGGATCTCAAGGATGAGCTCGAGAATAGGTTAAAAGCAGCCGGGCTGCGGACAAACGTGGTACTCGTAGCACCCGGATCACTGGAGCGCACCGAATTTAAGGCCCGCAGGGTCATCGATCAACGCGATCTCTATGATGAAATCATTACCAAATGTCAGTCCGATTAAAGGGATCAGATCTTTCGCGTGGAGCTGGAAGACATATGGGGTAATGTCAACGCCTTGTGAGATTCGTTGATTATACCGGTTGTCATAAATATGTTCCGTTTGTTCCAGGATAATAACAGGCGAAGATATTTTTGTACAATCATCCAAGGTTATCGTAATTTAGGACAACCGCTATGTTTCTTTTTTATGCTAAAGAATAAAAGCTTTTTGCAAACAATGTGGTCCCTAACAATATATGACACGACCATTACTTATCCCATGATCCGCAAAAAGTGACCATCGAAGAGCTTGCAGACATTTTTGCGGGTGGGTTCTAATCATACGGTTACACGGCTGCACCCTCAACCGAATGCCTTTGTGTGGTGCCGACCCAGAGCTTGGTTGCAGTGCGCTTGGTGTAACAAGGTATTTATTAAGAAAGTGAATCAAACATTTCAATCCGTGCAGTGCTGCTGGGCCGATTATATATAAGCGGCCAGCTGCAATGGCCAGCATAAAAAAATTATTAGAGCGTTTGGATCAAAGCATAGACGTTAAGGATTACCCAAAGAAGGCTTACAATACCAACGATATCGAAACGTTATTCTGACAAACGCTCTAGTGACGTTGAAGGCCAATCGAAAAGAGCGGAGTTATTCAAGCTTTATCACCTTCGCAGGAGCTGTATCATGGATAAACTAACACAGGAGCTTCACTCCCTGGCCGAAGCCGGTGGAGCCGATTTGATGGGTGTCGCGCCAATCGAGCGTTTTGCCACCGGACCTGAGGAAACGCGCCCGGACTACTATTTGCCCCGCGCGCGTTCCGTAGTGGTTATGGCTATCGGCTATCCCCGGGCCATCAGCCAGGTCTGGGGTACTTACAACGATGATGGCAGCCTGCCCGGTCCCTACATGTGGTTCGGCTTTTCGTATCTTAATTACGAGTTATCCCGTGTCGCGCTTAAGGTAGCCAAGGCACTGGAATCCCGTGGATATACCAGCCTGCCACTCCCTCCGGCGCATACTTTAGTCCAATACCGGCATTACGAAAAATTTGATCGTTGGGGCCGCTATCTTGGAGACTTTTCACACAAACATGCGGCCCTGGCGGCGGGGCTGGGGGCGTTTGGATGGAGCAACATCTTACTAACCCCGCAATTTGGCGCCAGGCAGCGGCTCATTTCGATTATTACTGAGGCTGCGCTTGAGCCCGGAAAATTAATGGATTCCAGCGAGGTGTGCCGACCAGATAAGTGCGGTTTCGCTTGTGTTGAAACATGCCCCATTGGAGCTTTGAGCAAAAACGAGCCCCAAGAATTCACCATGGATGGTCGCACCTATCGTTATGGGGCTCTGGATCATTTTCGCTGTCGTTGGTGCCTGGACGGATTCACAGAAGGCTCCGGTTCCCGGACGCACCTCGAACCTCCTGAAACAATCGAACAGAGCGATTTTGCCAAAGCCTCCGGCCGGCGGGAGATTCCAGACAAAGGGCTTTTTCTGATGGGATTCATCGATTTTTGTGGTAAGTGCATGCATCAGTGTCCGAGCCCGGATTTCACTTACGTCCCGAAACCGATTGAACGCTTTAAAGACCGAACCGGCTGCCGTACGCTTCCCCAAGCGCCCTAGCCGTTCTATATTGAATAGATCCAGACTTGTACCGACAGGTTTTCTTTGCTAAACTTTTTCCTTTTTTATCGGTTAAAGATCCGTATTTTTTTAGTGTTGTCTTGGGATATACCAGCAAATGCATGCGGAGGACCCATATGGAAAAACAGATTTTTACAACATGTACCCGGGATTGCCCGGACGGGTGCAGCATCGTGGTAACGCTAAAAGACGGAAAAATTGTTTCACACCGGGCGGACCCGCGTAATTCCTATACCGGTTCATTTTTATGCGTCAAGGGCAACAACTACCTGAAGCGTTTCTCGTCCCCCAATCGACTCTTGAAACCAATGAGACGCAAAGGAAATGATTTTGAGCCCATTGCCTGGGATGATGCCCTGGATTTGATTGCCGAAAAATTGACTCAAACACGAAAAGAAAGCGGCCAGCTATCCACCCTGTGGGCGCAGTATTCCGGATCCCTTTCCTTTTTGAATCTTATTATACCGAGGATATTCTGGATTTATCTCGGCGGCAGCACTGTTCGCGCCGGGGGGCTGTCGATTGACGCTTTGCAAGCCGCCCAGATGAACGACTTCGGTGGCTGTCTCCTCCATGATCCCTCTGATTTGCTCAATTCCAATAACATCATCGTCTGGGGGAAAAACCCGGCGGTTACCAACGTGCACCTCATGCCTTTCATCAAAAAAGCCCAAAAGAGGGGGGTCAAACTGACCGTCATCGATCCGCGATTTTCCGAAACCGCCGCGGTTGCAAACCGACACATTGCTCCGGCACCGGGTGGCGATGGCTATCTGGCGATCGCCGTGGCACGCGAAGTACGGCGGCGCCAGGGAAAAGAACCGGATTTCGTTCGAAAACAGGCCACCGGATGGGAGGGTTACACGGCATTGCTGAACCGTTACGACGACCAGGACCTGTTGACAAGAGCTGATGTAACAGCCGATGAGGTTTCGCATCTTGCTTCAGCTTACTGGGACGACCGTCCTGGCGCAACCTATATTGGGTTGGGTGTAAACTGGTGGAAACAGGGCGGGGCGCACAGCCGGCTGATTCATTCTTTAATTTATGCCAGCGGAAACGTTGGGGTTCCAGGCGGCGGGGCCAATTTTTTCAGTATGGGCTTCCCTTTTGACACCCGAATTATGCGGGAAGAGATGGCCAAAGCCAAGGAAAAAGGCGTCGAACTTGTTAAACCGCGTCGCATCCTCACCCCTATACTTGCTCAGGAGATCGAAAACGCTCAAAACCCGCCCATCAGGTTGGCCTGGATCGCAATGTTCAACCCGGTGGCTTCGGCTCCGGATTCACTTCACCTAGCCAGGGCCTTGCGAAACCTTGATTTCGTCATCGTCACCGAGCAATTCATGACCGCGACAGCAAAGTGTGCCGATCTGGTGCTGCCGGTTACCACATACCTGGAAGAAGACGACGTGATTCACAGCCACGGTCAGCCCCATGTGGGACCGGTGAACGCCGCAGTACCTCCACAAGGAGAAGCCCGCAGCAATCTATGGATTTTCAGCAAATTGCTCGATAGAATGGGCCTTGAAGGTGCTATTCCCATATCGCCCTGGGAGTGGATATCTCGTGCTTTTGGCCCGCTCAACGAACAGGGCATCACTCTTGAAGATGTCAAAAAAGGGCCGGTCAAGCGCAATTTGCCGGAGATTCCTTACCAGGACGGGAAGTTTGCTACATCGGACGGCAAGTTTCAATTCATTACCGACTACGAGGGAAGGCCGGACCCAGGCGACGGACTTACCCTTCTGATGGTAAAAGTCAGATCATTTCTCAACTCGCAACTCCTTTTAGAAGAGGCGAAATCCACACCGATCGTATATCTGAATCCCGGCACCATGTCTGATTTGGGGGTTGAAGATGGCGAACGTGTTTGGGTGCAAAGCAAGCTCGACCGCATAGAGGCCATTGCAACTGCTTCGAAGATGACCAGGTCCGATACCGCCGAAATGGTCCCGTGTCAGTGGCAAGACGATCAAGGCGGCATCAACCGACTGCGTGAGGCCATACCAACGGATATGGGCCCGACAGTGGCATTTAACGACACACGCGTTTTCATTAATAAAAAGTAACGAAAACGGGTTCGGTTTTACCGGTGAATATTGATGATAACAAAAAAAATTTGATAAGGGAGACGTGATATGGAAAAGGCATTGTTTACCGAACTTTGCACAAGCTTTAACAGACTCGGCGGCATGATCCCGGCGATAGAGTGTCCCGAGTTGGCTGAGTTATTCGAAGAACTTTTTACGCAGGAAGAAGCTGAGGTTGCTGCCCAGTTTCCCCCGGTGGCCATATCGGCGCCGGATTTAGCAAAAAAGCTGTCGCGTCCGGAAGAAGAAATAACACCTCTTTTGGAATCAATGGCGGATAAGGCAACGGTGCTGACTCGGGAAAAAGATGGTGTGGTCTTGTATCGATTATTGGCGATTATGCCGGGTATGTTTGAATTTCAGTTCATGCGCGGCACGGATACCGAACATGACCGTCGCCTAGCCCGCATGTTTAAAGCCTATCTCGATATTGCGGAACCCATGGTGACCAAAACATTGACCGCTGTAAAAGAGGTAACGCCGCCTACGCGAATCATTCCCGTCGAGCAAACTATTCAGGCCGGTCAGACGGTTTATACCTTTGACCAGCTTTCGCGCTATATTGACTCCGCCGATGCGATTGCGGTCGGGCATTGCTTTTGCCGCCACCAGGCGCAGCTGTTGGGTGAGGAAAGCTGTGATGCACCCCGCGAATGCTGCATGAATTTTGGTCCCGGGGCACGCTATACCGCCGAACGCGGGATCACGCGGATGATTACCAAAGAAGAAGCGCATGCAATTTTACAGGAATGTGAGGAACACGGATTGGTGCATTTGAGTTCAAACACCTCTGAATTTTTGGAGTTTTTATGCAACTGCTGCAGCTGCCACTGTGATTTGCTGCACAAACTAAAAGAGACCGATAAACCCGTCTGGATCGCATCTTCCGGTTACGTTGCAACGGTTGATGAAGAGCTGTGTGAAAGCTGTGAGACCTGCGTGGAAAAATGCCAAGTAGAGGCAGTTTCTATGAATGACGCGGAAATCGCAGTCGTAGATTCCAATCGCTGCATCGGCTGTGGAGCCTGTGCCAACCTTTGTCCTACGGAAGCCATCTCCATGGATCTTCATCCGCAGGCGCCTTCACCACCAGAAACCGCACGCGACCTCCGCAAAGCAATCTTGAAAGGCATCCAGAATGCCTCGATTGGATAAAAATTGACTTCACAAGATATCTTCTTAGGAGATGCAATTGCAAAACCATAAGTGCTAAAACGTTCACAGACAAAGATGAATGGATTCGCCAGGCTGTTGCGTGGGCCTTGCAGGAAATATAGACACCTGAAGTACAAAAAGCACTTGTAGAACCAAAGGGGCATTAGATGCCCCTTTGGTTCTACTGCTAATAGATCATCTTAATCGGTGACCAGCGATGTGATGACTCCCTTACTATCGCATTCCACGTTGATGGGATCACCTTGTTTTAAATTCTTTAGGCTTTCCATGTCTACGTCTGGACCTGCTTTCAGCTTTTTTACATCACCGGTATCGTCCTTTATTGTCAACTCACCAGTAGCGGGATTGAAAGAATCCACTGTTCCGGCTATTTTTTGAGCCTCATCAGCGGATACAACTGCAACCGCGATAAAAGAGAATACAAAAAAAGCCATCACCATCATTAATACAGATTTCTTTAACATTTTTACCTCCTTAGGGTTCCTAATTGATTTTTATTTTTTGATTTGCTAATCTGTGACAATCCACAATGGATCAATTCTCAGTTTCTCCTTCCTTTACACCTCCTTTTCCCGTAGTTAGACTTTCAATTTATTACCTTTCTCTTTTTATTCTGCAAATGATATACCAAAACCATCGGTTTAAATATCTATTTGATATATATGAATTTTTTTGCTTGAAAGGGTGTTTGGTATCTTGCTTGTATATGATT
>JASFJP010000233.1:0-7138 GCA_050121225.1 Desulfobacterales bacterium | reverse complement strand
ACAAAATTTACAAACATATTTTTTGATCATTTTTTTCGTCAACTTTTTGGTCTATATCAAAGCTCGGCCTTCCTGGCAACCGAGGCCCGACCGGTTTCAAGCGCTAATGGATTTTTTGCGTAAATCTGTGATCTGATTTTGCCCTTCTAGATATTGGTCTTTATTGTAGCAGGTAAGACAGCAGAAGAGACAACGTTTGCTTTCTCCCAGCGCCGCCTCCTCAGTTAGGACCTGATCCACCTCGACAAAAGAACGAACTCGTTCTGTGACAGGAAGCTCCGGCATGGGAGCGCGTTGGCTTTTAACGAGTCCCTCAACCTGATCGAATAGGGTTTCAGCTATGAGTTCTTGCCCCAATTCATTTGGACTAGCGCTTACCTTCTGGCCCATAACATACTGATGAATGGACCGGGCTGCCCGGCGCCCCCCTCCAATTGCTTCCACGACAAGGCTTGGGCCCGTGGCGGCATCCCCAGCTGCAAATAGATACGGAATATTGCTTTGCAGGGTTTCGGGATTGACATCAATTGTATTCCATCGGGTTGTTTTTAATTCCATCAGGCGCTTTTGAGTCTTTTCTGTAAAAGAGATATCCGGTGATTGACCGATGGCTGTGATTACCATATCGGTTTCAATTAATGTCTCAGAGCCTTCGATGGGCACCGGCCGCCGTCTTCCGCTGGCATCCGGCTCGCCCAGTTCCATTTTTAGGTATTCGAGGTGGGTGGCGTTGCCTTCCTCATCGCCTTTGACGCGCACGGGCGCCGCCAAAAATATAAACTCTACGCCTTCGTGATCTGCCGCTTCAATTTCCACCACATTTGCCGGCATCTCGTTTCGAGTTCTGCGATAAACAATATAGACCTTTTCAGTACCTAGCCGGATTAAATTGCGCGTGCAGTCAATGGCCGTATTTCCCCCGCCGATCACTATCGCCGTTCGGCCAATCGGAATGGATTCGCCACCGGCTAGTCTAGATAGGAAATCGATTCCCGTATAACATCCATTCAATTCTTCGCCTTCAACCCGCAATTTTGCATCTTTCCAGGCACCAATCCCCAGAAATATTGCGTCATATCCGTTCGCAACCAATGAACTTAGATCAAAATCACGACCGAACTGCACATTGACGTGGCTTTCGATACCAAGATTTAAGATGCCCTCTATTTCCCAATCCAAGACTTTTTTGGGTAGCCGGTATTCAGGGATACCGTAGCGAAGCATTCCACCGAGTTTCGGCATGGCCTCAAAAATAGAGACCTCATGGCCTAATCTGCGCAAAAAGAATGCACACGTGAGTCCGGCTGGTCCGCCGCCGACAACCGCCACCCGCTTTTGAGTCAGTGGGGCGACTTGGACGGGTAGCCGTTTTTCGGATTTCATTTCATAATCCGCCACAAAACGTTTCAGCTGATTAATAGAGACGGGATCATCTTCAATCCCGCGCCTGCAATTATCTTCACAGGGGTGTGGGCATACCCGACCACACGCCAGTAGCAATGGATTCCGTTCCCGGATGGTCATGACGGCTCCCTCATAATCCCCCTGGCGTATTTGTGTTATATACTTCGGGATGTCGATTTCAGCAGGGCAGGTCTGCCGACATGGGGCCAAACGATCATCAAATTGATTGAAATGCATAATACGTTCGGAAGGGGTGCTGATATTCATGATACCTTTGGGACAGACCTTTTCGCAAACACCGCATCCGACACATTTTTCCCGGTTAACCACCGGATATCCTTCAGCACCCATATTTAATGCATCAAATTGACATGCTCGCACACAGTCGCCTAAACCGACGCATCCTACGCTACAGTGTCGTTGGCCGCCAAAGAAGGCAATTTCTGCCCTGCAGGTGTTCACTCCGAGGTACAGATATTTATCGTCGGCCCGGTTTCCTCCGGTGCATGTGTTGTAAGATTTCAGCGGTTCGGCGAGTCCCACCTCCAGGCCCATAACCGCCGCGGCACCGCTGGCAGATTCCGTTCCCCCAACAATACAGACACTCGGGGGTGCATTCCCGGCAACGACCGCTACAGCTGCCGCAGCGCATCCTGCATAACCGCAACCACCGCAGTTGGCCCCGGCAAAGCACGCCTCGACCTCGGCGATGCGTGGATCCTCCCATACATAAAATATTCGTGAAGCAGCTCCCAGAATGGCACCGCAAACCGCTCCCAGTCCCAGCATAAAGATTGTACCTTCGACCATTTCAGCTCCTTGTTATTATTCAGCTCAGCATCGTGAACCTGCGGCTTGCATAAACCTGAATCCAAAGACCGCACCACAGCATGACTGAACGATTTTTGTTAAAAGGCGTTACATTATCACTATGGGTAGGTTATTTCAAGATTAAATAAAGATTTTGCCGGTGTTGATTTCGGTAGGTCCGGATTTGGGGCAAAAGTGCTCCCGCGGCATCTATTCGGAGTCGCTTTTTGCGGTGCAGACCCCGCAGATGCTGCAGGTTTCCACTCGACAAACCGATGTTGTGCGGGCATTTAAGGCTCGCTGATATTCTTGCCTTAGATAAGACTTTTTGATTCCATGATCAATAAAATCCCAGGGAAAAAGTTCATCCCGTTTACGCTCCCTGAGAACATAAAAATCCGGATTTATCAGCACCGACTTGAGGGTCTGTACCCAGTTCCCTTTTTTTGAATGGGCCATGGACAAAATATCCGCAATCCTTCTATCTCCCCTTGAGAACAATGCCTGAATGTAGGCCCATCGGGGGACATCTGCGTTTAGCCGCACATTAGGTACTTTTTTCAACTCATTTTTTATCTTTTTTATTTTTGTTTTTAGATGCTTAATTTCATCCATAGCGACCCATTGAAACGGGGTAAAGGGTTTGGGGACAAACGAATTGAGACTGACGGTTATCTGTCCGATGTGTTTTCTGGCGCGGCTGGATGATAGAAAACGATGTTTAATCTGTTTACATAATTTGATAATGGCCTCGATATCTGCCTCGGTCTCGGTGGGCAACCCAATCATAAAATAGAGTTTCAAATTGGGTATTCCGTTTTCAACCAGAGTCGCGGCAGCTTGCAAAATATCCTCTGCACTTATGCCTTTGTTTACGACCTTGCGCATGCGTTCAGATCCGACCTCAGGAGCGATGGTGGCAGTTTTGACGTTGCCTTTTTTGAGAACCTTCAACAATTCCGGAGTTAATCGATCGGCCCGCAGAGAGCTGAACGAAATACGAATATCTTTTTGCACGAAATTGGCACATAATTTTTCGATATGAGGAAGATCCGAAACGGCAGCGCCTACCAATCCGATGTTTTCCGTCATTTCCAGTCCGTGGGTCATGTTTTGCTCTAGCAGCGAGATCGGCCGGAATCGGGGCGGACGATATATAAATCCGGCACTGCAAAACCGGCAACCGTGAGGGCAGCCCCTTCCGACTTCGATCAAGTATGATTGGGAAAAGGTTGTATTCGGTGTCACTATGGCACTGCAGGTGGGCATTTGGGATAGATCTTTTACATAGACGCGCTCAACGGTTGGCGCGACATCTTCCAACGTTTCAAAGGTCGCAAGAGTTCCATCATCTTGGTAGCGGGGACGATAAAAGGCGGGTACGTAGGCACCAGGAACGTTTTGGGCTAAATTCTTCAAATTTGTATGTTTATCTTTTGCACGATCGTAAAATTCAAAAAAATGCGGGATCAGGCCCTCGGCTTCACCAATTAAAAAACAATCAATAAATGCCGCAATCGGTTCCGGATTTAAGAAGCAGGTGACGCCACCGGCAATCACGAGCGGCGGACGATCGCGTCTATCCCTTGAGCGAAAGGGTATTTTAGCTTTATCGAGAATGGCGAGCAAATTTGGATAATCATTTTCAAATGAGATTGAAAAGGCGATAATATCAGCGTGAGCAACCGGTCGGTCTGACTCAAGTGTGTTTAGGCGGGGCAAGTTTACATGTTGGTTTTCCGGCAGAAACGCTCTTTCGCAAACCACATGATCATACTGGTTCAGCAGTCGATACAAGGTGTGAAAACCGAGGTTCGACATGCCGACATGATAGCGGTTCGGGTAGGCCAAGACCACGGAGATGCGTCCGCGCCAATGCTTTCGAACAGCGCCGATCTCGGAGTTCGTTCGCGGCTGTCCGAATTTAGTGACAAATACTCCCATTTAATAGCCGTTGTCCGTGGTGTTATGGTTGAAACCCCAAGAATTTACAATCGAGATGGGGGATGCCTGCTATCAAACGATAGCGTATTTTCCCATCGCCTGATTCCGTCTGCCATTTTTAAAATGAGGTCTTTCGCTTTTTAGTCAAGCGTTTTTATTGCGTATTGGCAGACGATCAGCGCCATCAAGGATCAGGTCATTTGTCCTTATCTTCAGAAAACTGAAGAAATCTGATCTTACTCCATAGCGGAACAAAGGACAACTGACAACGGACAACGGAAATCGCTAATCCGCCTTCTTTCTTAAGAAGGTGGGGATATCCAGTTCACTTTCGTTGATGGTTAGACCGCTGTTGCCTCTGTAGATGGATCCGGATGATTCACCCACGGCCTTTTTCTGTCGGATGAATGTGGGTTCATCGTAGTCAATGATTGTTTCAAGATCAGCCGGAGTGATATCTCTCACTTTACCCCTGGGCGATTGCACCGGTTGCTTTTGGGTTTCGATCTCATTACCAATTCCCGTGGCAATCACCGTGACACGCATTTCTTCACCCAGGCGGTCATCCACGGAGGTTCCCCAAAAGATTTCTGCCTCCTCACCCACTTCGTTGTGAATATACTCAGAAGCTTCGGCGACTTCCTCAAATTCCATATCGCTGGTCGCGGTAATATTCATTAATACGCCGCTGGCACCGGTGATGGGTATGTCTTCAAGCAATGGATGGGAAATGGCCTTTTCGGCGGCCTCTACCGCCCGATTTTCCCCGGAGGAACTGCCGATTCCCATCAGGGCCATACCCGCCTTTGCCATCGTGGTCCTGACATCTGCAAAATCCAGATTGACCACACCCGGCATGATGATCAAATCCGTTATCCCTTTTACGGAATGAAGCAGGATTTCGTCTGCTCTCAAGAACATTTCCATCAGGGTCGCCTTTTTGGAAGCTAATCCCCGAAGCCTGTCGTTAGGAATCGTAATGGCTGTATCGACTACCCTCTTTAACTCCTCAATTCCCTGTTCCGCCAGCTTGGCGCGCTTTTTGCCCTCAAAAGAAAACGGTCTGGTGACAACGGCCACCGTAAGGGCTCCCAGATCTTTGCAGATTTCAGCGATAACCGGTGATGCTCCGGTACCGGTACCACCGCCAAATCCGGCAGTGATAAATACCATGTGACTATCCGCCAAGGCGTGCCTGAGATCTTCTTCGTTTTCGAGAGCCGCATCCCGGCCGATTTGTGGATTGGCTCCGGCGCCTAGTCCCTCGGTAACGGTTTCCCCGAGTTGAATGCGTATCGGAGCCTTGGAAATTTCTAAAGCCTGGGCATCCGTGTTGGCCGTTATAAATTTTACGCCCTGCAGATTGGAATCGATCATGTTGTTGATGGCGTTACCGCCAGCACCTCCGACACCGATTACCTTGATTTTTGCTGATTTTTCATTGTCGACATAAGTAAACATTTCTGCCCTCCTGCCAATTTGGGTTAAAAGTTCGTTCTCATTTGTTTCCGCAATAACCTAATGCTACTTTTTGGTGCAATTCGGTCGATTTTTTGTCCATGGATGAAGCACATCTTCAATGTTAGCCGCTTTTCTAAACGACATCTTGAAACCATTTCTTCATTCGTGTCATTACGCGATTAAAGATATTTTTGTCACGAATTCTGAATTTTTTTGAATCTTGACTGCGTGCTCCGTATAACACCAATCCAACGCCGGTTGCATACATGGGGTTGTTGACGACATCGACCAGGCCTTTGATTCCCTGGGGTTTTCCCAGACGGGTCGGCAAATTGAACACGGATTCCGCCACTTCGGTGACACTGTCAAGCAGCGCTGTTCCGCCGGTTAAAACGACCCCTGAGGGAATCATATTTTCCATACCAGCTCGATATATTTCCCGGTATATGAGCTCAAATATTTCTTCCATTCTGGGTTCTATAATTTCTCCAAGAATCTGCCGGGAGAGTTTGCGTGATTCCCGACCTCCCATCCCAGGCACTTCAATGGTTTCATCGCCGCTGATCTTGCGAGCGAGACAGGTGCCGTACTTCTTTTTTATTTTTTCAGCTTCGACTTGGGGAGCCCGCAATCCGATGGCAATGTCATTGGTTAAATTGTTGCCACCAAGCGCAAGCACAAAGGTGTGTTTGATATTATTTCCGGCGAATATGGCTAGGTCGGTAGTACCGCCGCCGAGATCCAAAAGGGCCGTGCCCAGCTGTTTTTCTTCATCTGTCAGCACTGCCTCACCGGAAGCTAAAGACTCCAAGAAAATATCGCACACATCGAGTCCGGAACGATTTGCGCATTTAACAATATTGTGAGCCGATGCTACCGCCCCGGTAACAATGTGTATTTTTGCCTCCAGACGAACTCCGGACATGCCGACGGGATTTTGGATGCCGGTTTCATCATCGACAATAAATTCTTGAGGCAGAACATGAATAACTTCCCGATCCATAGGAATCGCTACCGCTCTGGCGGCATCGATGACACGATCAACATCGTTTTGGGTTATTTCTGTTCCCTTGATGGCAACGATTCCTCGGCTATTGAATCCGGTAATATGACCACCGGCGATACCGGCATAAACGGATGAAATTTCACAACCGGCCATGAGTTCCGCTTCTTCAACGGCCTTCTTAATTGATTCCACCGTTGACTCAATGTTGACTACCACACCTTTGCGCAGTCCGATGGAAGGGTGCGTCCCGATGCCGATGATATTAATATCCGGACCGGACACTTCGCCTACAACAGCACAGATTTTGGTCGTACCAATATCGAGACCGACGATAATATCTTCCTGGCGTTGCATATCAGACCTCCTTATAATCCTATCGAGATTGGCTATTGGCAGCTGACAGCCATCAATGTTCAAGTTTCGATTCTAACGATCTTTAATTCTCGCTGAGTTGGTCCTCCAGTTTGTGTCGAGATCTGGATCAATCACTCCCGTCTGAGGGGATTTACGACC
>JASFJP010000232.1:0-7164 GCA_050121225.1 Desulfobacterales bacterium | reverse complement strand
TTCAGACCGTAGATTTTTTCACGCCCATCGTCGATGACCCGTATGATTTTGGGCGCATCAGTGCGGCCAATGCCTTATCCGATGTTTATGCAATGGGTGGCGTCCCCAAAATGGCTATGAACCTGGTGGCCTTTCCCATACAAAAACTGGGAAAGGATGTCTTGCGGGCAGTCCTGGCTGGCGGGAACGAAAAACTCAAAGAAGCCGAAACTGCTCTTATTGGTGGCCACAGCGTTGAGGATGATGAATTTAAGTATGGGCTTTCGGTAACGGGTTTCGTGCATCCCCAACATATATATACAAAAAAAGGATTGGGCGCGGGCGATTGTCTGATCCTTACGAAACCTTTGGGCACCGGCATCATCAACACGGCAATTAAGGGAGGATTGGCGTCATCGGATACCATTTCGAAGGTTACAGATTTAATGGCGGAATTGAACAAAACCGCATCAGCAGTCATGAAATCGTATCCGATAACCGCTTGCACCGATATAACCGGTTTTGGGCTGATCGGACACCTTTCAGAAATGATGTTCGGCACCGATATCTCCGTTACGGTTGAGAGCCGCACCGTACCTGTCTTGCCCGAGGCTTTGGATTTTGCAGCAATGGGATTCGTTCCTGGCGGCGCCCACCGCAACCGAAGCTTCCGTCAAGAAATGGTTAAATTGGCACCCGATATTAGCCCTATTATGAGGGATGTGCTTTTTGATCCCCAAACATCCGGGGGTCTATTGATAGGCTGCCCTGATAAGCATGCCCCCGAACTAAAAAAAGACTTGATTGCAAAGGGTATGAAACATGCCGCGATCATCGGGAAAGTGTTTGATAAAGAAAAAGAAATAATCAACATTATGTGAAAAGGAATTTGCTAAAAATGAATAAGACACTCGATGCGAGAGGACTCGCTTGTCCGGCTCCGGTTTTAATGACAAAGGACGCTGTTGAGAAGGATAAGCTTGATACGGTAGAAGTCATTATAGATAACGAAGCCGCCAAGGAAAATGTATCCCGCTTTTTAGGGTCTCAACAGTTCTCAGTAACCACCGTAGAGGAAGGAAACGATTATAAAATCTGCGCCCAGCGCCAAGGCTATATGATGGGAACGATTTCAAAGTTCGAAAATTTCCCACAGCCAAAAGCCTCTGATCAGAAACAAAAAATAATGGTTTTGATTGCAACCGACCGTCTGGGCAATGGTGATGATGAACTGGGCAAAAAATTGATCATCAGCTTCATTAAAACTATCAAGGAAATGGGGGATGAGCTCTGGCGGCTGGTGCTCGTCAACAATGGTGTCAAATTAACCACTGATGATTCACAAGTGCTGGAAGACCTTGTTGCTTATGAAAACGACGGTCTTACCATTTTGGTCTGTGGTACCTGCCTTACTCATTTTGGTTTGCTTGAAGCTAAAAAAGTCGGTGAAACCACCAATATGTTGGATATCGTCACTGCCATGCAGTTGGCTGATAAAGTAATCAATATTTGAAAGCATCATTCAACAGAAACTCAGTCCGAAGGCGCAGAATCGTCATTCAGAGCCTAACCGCTGGAGTCCCTGAAAAATCCTAAAATACAGGATGCTATGTTTACCCTCGCCTAATGAGAACCTCGACAATAGGTTTTGGCTAATACCCATATAATGAAAAAAACGTGGATTGGCAGGAATACCACTCCTTCTTGTTAAACTGGCCACACAATATTTTGGGGAGGAGTGATTGCAGTAAAATCTTTTATAGAACCTGATATAGCTCCAACGTATTACTATCCTGCTGAGTCTATTAATCATTGGGATATCGCTTGCATATCTCAGGTGTAAGAATCCACAACCAAAGCAGCTTTCCGAGATTGTATATTCGCCATGCGAAATAAACACTTCGGCTGAATTGTAGATGGCTATGAATCCAAAATCGCATACGATGTTTGTGGGCGTTTGATTTTGCTTACCAATATACAATTAACGCGCTTAAATATAGTGAAATGTGCAGATTGGGCAATATGAAGTTGATAGTAAGAGGATGTTGGATTTATCTCCGGATCTGGCAGGCAAGTAGAAAAGGAAAAGGGCCGATGGCTGAATCTCAATTCGTTCGTTAATTATCAAAGCTTTTCAATCGACAATCAGGCCATCCGCGACCACTTCCCATAGGTACTTCACCGGAATATCCGTCATGTCGTTTTCGGCCAGTAGGGCCTTGAGTTGGCCATGACAACTATGACACGGAAGTACAATCAGTTCCGCCCCTGCTCGTTTAATCTGCTCTATTTTACGCCGCCCGTAATGCAACCGTTCTTCCTTGTACGGCGTCAGCAAGGTGCCGCCTCCACCGCCACAGCAATATTGATTCGCTTTGGAAGGATAGAGATCTACCCAATCTGATACGCACTGATCAAGAATCCAGCGTGGTTCTTCAAAAAAGCCGTGTCCAAAAAATTCCTCAGATTTACGGCCATAGTTGCACGGGTCGTGATAGGCCACCCGTTGGGTGATCTTTGCCTTGTCAACTTGTATGCGGCCTGATTTAAGATAATCCACCATGAGATCAAACACCGTAAGAGCGCCAAATTTGTCAGAAAATTCCGGGTACCATCTCTGCAACCCGTACCGGGTTGCCAAATAGGCGTGCCCTCATTCCGGGTACATGAGGTTTTTTATTTCGAGGTGCTCCATATGCGCCACAATGCGTCCAATGAAGACCTTCATGGCCTCATCATCACCGGAGAAAAGGCCCCAGTTAACTCCTTCCCAGTTCTGACTGGGTATGGTCCAATCCTCACGGGCTACATGAAAAATCTTCCACCAATGAATCAAATCCTCATTTTGAGTGTTGACCAGTTTGTTATGAAGGGTATGCAGAAGATTAGCTCCCTTTTTATCGATGGGAACCTTAAAATCTTCAAAGCCTGTTTCTGCAGCCAACTCTTCCGCCACATCTTCAATTATGAATACAAAATCCTCCGTCGGCAAACCAAGATTATTGCCGGTTTTCAGACCAAGCTCGACACCTTTGTGAATCATCCCCGGCACCCTCTCCCGCTCCACTTCACCACGGGCTGTGCGAATCAAATTCACTATGTTGATCCCCATGGGACAGGCGTGCTCGCATTTGCCGCACATGGTGCACAGCCAGGGTAATTTCGATTCAATTAACTCCCGGTCTTTACCCATCAGCACCATACGGACGATTTTGCGTGGATCAAACCCGCTGATTCCGGTTATAGGACACCCCGCAGAGCACGTCCCGCAGGCCATGCAGATGTCTGCCGGACTTTCAATGGGCCTGAGTGGCGCATTTTGCTTGATAATAGATGGTTGCCTTTTGCTTGTTGTTTCCATGTTCTTATACGCGTTGCTAAAGTCAACAGCACGGGTACGTAGCCCTACCCTATTCTTAATGAAGGCTCCCCGCAGCAGAGCTGAAGAGGAATCAAGTTGTTTGTATTTATTTTATAAGGCCGCTTCGATAGCATCCATGACCCCATTATCTTCAAAATCACCCAGAACCGTAGCACTGTTGGGACAGATTGCTGCACACGCACCGCACCCCTGGCAAGCCAGTTGATCCACCATGATGCGGCCTTGTTCGTGCTCGATATACCTTGCATGATAGGGGCAGGTATCGATACACAACTCACATTTGGAACAAATTGCCTGGCGCACACGTGCCGCAATTCGTTGGGGATAAACAATCTTTTTATTCAGCACCCTCTGTGCGCGACTGGCGGCCGCCTCCCCTTCCCGCACGGCCTCATCTGCGCGCAGGGGTCCTCGAGCCATTCCGGCCACAAAAATACCTTCCCGGCCGGTGTCCACAGGTCGCCACTTGCTGTCGGCTTCTTTTACAAAGCCGTCTTGAGTGGTGTCGATTTTGAAAATGCGTGCAAGCGTCCCTAATGGATTGGGGCGAACTCCCACAGCTAAGGACACCCAATCCGGCATTAATCGCATGGATGTCCCGAGAATCGGATCATGTCCTTCGATCACTACTTCTCCGGCTTCAATGCGAATCGCGGGTTTTTGATCGTCATCAAAAGGAATAAATACAATCTCTTTCTTGCGAGCCTCAGTAAAAATCGCCTCGGATTGACCATATGTCATCATATCCCGGTAAAAAACATATATCTCTGCCTCTGGATGGCTCTCCTTGAGCGCTAACGCTAAATTAAGCGACTTGAGGCAACAAATGCGGCTGCAATAGTTATTCGGTTCCTCCCGGCATCCGGCACATTGAATCATTGCGACAGAAGTGATTGGTTTGGAGGCAAACTCAGCCGTGTGAACCCGCTTTTCCAAATCAAACTGGGTAACAATGCGCTGATGCATTCCCATCCCATAAGCCTTAGTCTCACTAGCATGTCCACCGGTTGCCAAAATCACGATACCATGCTTAAGCCATTGTTCTTCTCCAGAATTCAATCGAATAAGGGACGCATAGGCTCCCGCGTGGCCGGAGTGACCAATGATTTCAGCGTTTTTATGGATAGAAATCCTTGGATGGTTTTCCACATTGGATAAAAGTGTTTCAATTCTGTGTTTGATCTCGGAGGTAAAAATGTTCGATAAATTGCCGCCAAGGGTATCGCTTTTTTCAACCAACACAACCTCCACATCGCTTTGAGCTAACGCATAGGCCGCAGCCAATCCTGCCGGTCCTCCACCGATGACTAATCCGCTGGCAATTACCGACTGAAGGCCTTTATCCTGGGGCACCCGGCTGCGGAGACGACTTATCGCCATCTCAATTTCGTGCGAAATAGCGTTCGCCAAAGATTCAGGGTCGGTTTTAACGTTAGTGAATCGATCAAGGCCAGCAATTTCTACCAGTGATGGAAACAATGTGTTGCTGCCGGTTAACCCCCAAATCCCCTTTTGACAGGCGTGTGGATGATGTGTCGCTAAAACAAAACGGTTTGCATGGTCTTCAAGTAACAGAGCCTGGACGGCTTCCCAGTAAGAGGTATCCCTAACGTTTTCAATCCGGGTGACAGTGATTTTGCCCGGCAAGTTCTTCAGATCGGATTCGATTCGCTCCCATGGGATTCTATTGGATTTAACCTTCGAAGTGTTGTCCAAGACAATCCGTACACGAGGCCTTTCCCCGAAGATTTCTCCCAAGCTGGATATTTTTTTGGCATGACCTGAAGGAGGTGGCTCAATACCAGCGTGTTGCACCATTTGCATGACCCTTCCGGAAACCGCCGTCGCATTAATAATCGACTCGGAAATGTCTTTCAAATCCGGTGTCGAATCTAAAACGATGACCCCGTCGTGGTGGGCGAAGTCCGGTAATTTTTGATCAGGTTGCCGGCCCGTAGACAGAACCACCATGTTAAAAATTCCATCCGTATAATTACCTTCGGCATCGACATAACTCAGCCGAAGATTACCGGATTCATCGACAGGTTCGATGCTGTGCACGCGACAGCGCACAAATCGAACGCCGATGTCATGCTCAGCCTGGTCCCGGTATCTCTGAAAATCGCGCCCGTAGGTGCGCATATCCATATAAAAAATGGTTGTTTCTGCCCCATTACCGATTTTTTCATGAGCCAAAACAGCCTCTTTGACTGAAAACATACAGCAGGCACTGGAACAATAATCAGCGCCAATCATTAAATTTCTGGATCCCACGCATTGAATCCAGGCGATCTTTTTAACAACCGTCTTGTCCGAAGGACGAATCGGATTTCCTCCAAAAGGACCGCTGCTGCTCAAAATGCGCTCAAACGTGGTTGCGGTAACGACGTTGGGCAGCACACCAAAACCGTATTGATCCACCATGCCTGGATCGTATAGACGTGAACCGGGCGCCAACACCACACAGGCGATCTCATCAACCGATACAGTTTCAGGTTCGTTTTGCAGGTCGATGGCTCCATGCGGACAGGCATTGACACAAGCCTGGCACCGGGTGCATGTCTGCCAGTCAATGGTACGTGTCGTGGAGAATTGATGGGGAATCGGCAGATAGATGGCTTTGCGTTGAGAAAGACCGCCGTTGAAGGTATCGGAAACCGACACCGGACAAACCGCTTCACATTCGCCGCACACCGCGCAGCGCTCAGGATCAACCCCCTGCGGCGACTGAATCATTGTTACGCTTAATTGACCCGGATTTCCGGAAACGGATTCCACCTCAGTGGATGTCAAAATGGTTATATTTTCGTGCAAAAGCCCCTTTCTCAAACACAATTGCGCCCCGGAATCTCGATTGAACATTGGCAGCAGCCGGCACATACCACAGTGGTTATTTGGAAACTGATGGTCCAGTTGGCTTAGAATGCCGCCGATGGCCGCCGCCTTTTCAATAAGATAGATGTGGTAACCGGTTTCAGCCAGATCAAGTGCGATCCGGATACCACTGATTCCAGCGCCAATCACCATAATGGCGGGGCGTTTGTCGTTAATTGTTTTCATTAATTCTTGGTTTCTTTTGCCTCGCGTTCTTCAAAAATCAGAACAGGAATGGGTTCCGAAATATCGCGTCCGGGTTCATAGGCATAAAGCTCCTGGACTTCGGCGCTCACAGCACGAAAAAAATCAGCTACCGGTATTTCGCTGGGGCATACGCTGCTGCAATGGCCACATTCCACACATGCATGACTCATATGGGCCAATCGCGTCAAATGAAACATGGTTGTATCCGCAGGCAGTTTTACCATTCCCCTTTTTTGAGCCCGTCTCAAGAGCACCTCGGGTTCGTGGGCGAAGACATCGGTGACAAACACACATTCTTTGCAGTAGCAGACCGGGCAGGCAACCCGACAGTTGTAACAATTTAAACAATTGGCCAAGAGGTGCTGAAGTTTTTCAATCGGTTTTATTTTTAGCGATGTCTCTTGAAATAAACGGTTTCGTTGCTCCCGCCGCTCCAACAGTAACTGATCAACCAGTTGCTGTCTTTGATCGGGTTCCGGGCCGCAATCCTGACCAAGCTGTTCCAACAGGGTTACACCCATCTCAGTTTCAGCGCACAGCCCTATCGATTCAGAAACCGGATGTCCGATGATGCACAACACCACGTCCGCACCTTTGGGTTGAAAATGTTCGCACGACCGGCATGTCGGGCAAACCAAGGACTGCAGCTGTTCATCTTGATCAAAGGTGACGACCATCCCTGGATGGCGTTTGATTTGCTCCAGGTATACCGCATTTTCCAT
>JASFJP010000231.1:0-7223 GCA_050121225.1 Desulfobacterales bacterium | reverse complement strand
TTGTGTTTTACCATGCGCCGTTCTTGTTTGACCTCGGATTTTAAGGGCTGCTCGTTTGTGATCTCTCGAAAAAAATCAGCCGGCCGTGGTGTTGACGGCGGCACTATCGGCGGGTGATGAGTGCCTTTGGGAATGTCCGGAGCCAATGTGTGTTCGGGTACGTCAAGCGGTTGTTGATTTGAATTATGGCGGCGCACCTCGTGGTTGACTTCTACTTTTGGCTTTGGAAGCGTATCCGGAGGTATGGTACCCAATGAGTGTGTCGATTGGTTTTCTTCATCGAAGATGGTTGCCCCGCAATTTGGGCAAAAACGGTAGCTGATTTCTTTGAGGTCCGGTAGACTCACATTGCATTTTTTACAGGATATGGGCATGGCTTAAAACATAGATCAAAATTAGTAGTTACGGTTACCCTGAAAGCTCAAGCAAGGTACACCGGCTTTGAAGATAACCAGAATTCAGTATTGCATCAACTATCCTTCTATTACCTCAATTGAGGTATTACCGTCTCGTGCTATTCAGTCCGACGAACGTGCCTCCGTTCTTCTGACAGAGAATGCGCATGAGGGTGGCAAAACGTTCACCGGTGTTGCCCCGTCCGATTCGGTCTTCCAGCATCACCGGAAATCCGACGGCATGAATTCGAACCCGTCGAGTTCCGTCTTTGGTCCTTTTATTTATTCTATTTACCTTATCTATTACCGGTTGGATGGCATTCCCGCTGAACTCATCTCCAAAAACGTACAGACTGATCCGTTTATCACCGGAATAAAAGGTGTTGATCGCAGCCGTAATGCCTTCCACAGGGCTACTGTTGCTGAACGAACGCCATGTGCTCAGGTTGGAAATAATCGCCCTGCGGCGTGCCGGTGTATCCGGAATCCATCGGCCGGCGTACTGGGAGAACATGTAGATACCCATGTCGTTCATAATCTGGATCCCCTTGACTTTGGGATATACCTGCAGCGTTTCCTGCAGTTTCTTCTGAACCAATCCCCAGGCGTTTCGCTGCATGCTGCCGGAGGTGTCGATGATAAAGATGATATATTCACTGTCCACTGGAATACCACCGACGGATCGATCGATCTCACGCGGTTGATTTTTTAGGAGCCGTTTCATTTCCTCGGTTAATTCTTGAAGCGCTCGAGCCAACTTGTCTTCGACGATGTTTTGCACCTGAGCGTACTGTTTGGATGCCGCGAATTCGCCTTGGATCCTTGAGCGATCCCCTTGAAGACGTGCCAGTCGCTTTTTTTCTGTGGATAGCTGCTCTTTTTTCGCAACCAATTCCCGATTCAGAACAACGGTTTCACCGCGGATTTCATGAATTTCCTCCTCAAGGCGGACGATCTCCGCCTGAAGATCCTCGCGAATTTCTTCAATTATTACAGGCTCAGCGAACTTGGATAGCACAAATAATAGAATAATGGCGCCGAATGCGCAGCATATGCAATCCAGGAAGGACAAGCTGAAAATTTCTATGTCTCTTCGGCGAGTTTTCATGGTGTATTACGGTAAAGGTTCTGGGTTCTGAGTTCTGGGTTCTGGGTTCAGAGGTTCAGCCCAGCCGCTGGTCGCAGAGCGGCCAGACAAATCGAAAAAGAAACTAATGAACATCGAACATCGAATGAATGTATTCTGTCTGCTTTAAAAAAGATTTCGCGAAGCTATTCCATCCTTCGTCCTTCGTCATTCGATATTCTGCGGTTCGCTGTTTAATCCAGGCCATCGAGGTGGCCAGTTTAATCAGCAAAAAACTACATTTTTGTAATAAATGACGAAGTTTCATAAGGGTTCAGCATTCAAGGCTCATGACGTTATGTCCTAGACCCGATGTCCAAAATCATTTTCCGACTTTGGCGTTCCTCCTTCCGACTTCTTAACTCCCTCTGCTCCATGCGCTATGCACTGTGCCCTCGATTGCGCACATCTCAACCGCAAATCCGAGATCGATTCACGGCCAATCCCTCGAGGGGCAGAAGAATGACCCCCGTGTGTTTTTGGCCAGCTTCCAAAAAGCGCTGGCGGCCAATGGATCTCCTTCCATGGGATATAGGATGATATTGACCGGAACGCGTGAAGGCAAACTGCCGATCGCATCATTGAACAAACTCAAGCGGTTTTTCCCGGAAACGCGCTTGCCCCAGGGTTTTTTTGTACCCATTGTCGGCAGGCTGTCGGTCAACAGGAAAATATTGTCCGGTGCCGGTGTCATTTCCTGTATGGCTTTGATTGCATTCACCAAACTGGTGCCCTTTTCCGGGACCAATTTGCGCATGTAATCGACGGTTTGCTTGAGCTTGTCAACATCTCCGGCATTCAGCCAGGAGGCGTTGGTGTCCGGAATCAGTGGTTTGGCGGTTTCATTAAACACGTACACTTGGAATTTGCTCGTTGAGGGCAGTTGAGTTGTCAGCCAGGCGATCGTTTTTACGGTCTGCTGCCATTTAGGTGCTTTTAGCTTTTCTCTGAGTCCTAAGTTGCGCCGACGGATGACGCCAACAATGGTTTGATCCAACATACTGGCAGAGGCGTCCACCAGAATGAAAACGCGCTTGCCGCCCATCTTCAGGTCGGTGAGGTATTGACGGTCGCCCGATCCGGGAAATGGGCGCAACTTTGTCCCGAGTTCATCCTGGGCTTTGGCTCCGGCTCTAAGCCGTTTGACATCTTCTTCCAGGGATTTCAGATCGGCCTTTAATTTGTTGACATGGGATTTTGTTGCTAATGTGTCTTGGTCCCGATCGGCCAGTTCAACTTTTTTTTGCTTCAGGATTTCGATGACTTTTCGTGAAAGCCCCTGGGTTCTGATGAGCTCGGCAGACGTCTTTTCCAGCGAGTTGCGTGCCACGATCAAGTTCTTTTTCCCATTGAGCACTTCAAGTTCCAGTCGACTCACTTCCGCACGAAAATCGGTTGTCATGCTCTCACGCTGAGCCGCACTTTTAGCATTTATCAGAACGAACAACAGTATAATTGCTCCCAAACCGCAGGTGATAATGTCCAGAAAAGACAGGCTGAAGATATTTAGTTTTCTACGTTTCATCATGATCGAGACTGGCAATCAAATGGAGTTCCTCACCCGGTGTGCCCACGCGAATAATTTGACCGAGTTTTAATGTGGTTTTATCGGCGACGCGGTGATCATTCACAAATGTTCCATATGAACTGCAATCTTCGAGTATCACCTCCCGTCCGTGTCGGCGAATCGAGCAATGCTTGCGCGACACACCGGCAATTTTGCCCTGGATACGCACCCCCGCCCTCCCGGATGCGATATCCCGACCGACTAAAAGTGGTTCTTCAGATATCGGGTAGGCAATACTGCGGTAGAGAACGTGTGTCGGGCATCGTTTATCCCCGCGTACCGGCGTTTCACCATCGGTATTCGATTCACGGCCAGGTTGCCATGGACGACGGGTGAAAAATGAAATTTCCTCAGTGTTTCGGTTTTCGGAAAGGTCGTCCCAGATCTGCAGAATTCCCAGGGCTCCCGCCCCCTGATCAAGTTCAATAATTTGTACGTCGTTTATCGATGACAGGAATTCTTTGCATCCGGGCAGCTGGCTGAGCCGTTGCGTAAGCTGCAAGGTAATTGCGGAGTGATCGCTTTTGTATCTGTTGCGCATTTTTTCGATCATCTGAAGCAATTTCCTGTAAACGGCCTCACTTTTCTGAACAAATTGGTTGCGGGTCAACGTTACACTGTATGACTTGGTTCCCCCGGTTACTTCAAATACAAAGGACGGATTGTGCGCAAGCTCACGGAGGATTTCAGGAATGCGGTCGTATAAATCCTGCTCCGAAGACGCTTGATGGTATGGGTCGAATCGTGTTTTGCGGACAAATTCCTGGGCAATCATATCGACCCAATCCTTTTGAAGATGAATCAAACCGTTTTCACCTACCGTCTCTGAATCCTTAACCGAAAGATACTCATCTTGCTCAAGATAGACGACCTCAATACGGTGCAAATGTATCTCGAGATGCAGGAGCATTCTATCCGGTTTGACCGTAGGGGCGGCTGCCAGGGCTGATGGAACAAACGCACGTACGGGCATCGATAATTCCCGGGTGATTCCGAGTATAAGGCCCAGCTGTTCCCGATCATAGAAACTTGGCACTGCCAAGACGATTTGGTTTCCGTGTTTTTGAGTTTGTTCCCAGATACGGGCCAGATGACTGTAAACGATTTCGGCATGATTTTGAGGCGTGTGGGGGCTGGGATGCTGCAAAGGCTCGGTGTTTAATTGGTCCCAAAAATGGTTTAAAATATGCCGTGGAAGCAGGCGAGCTTTGTGTTCGGCCGATTTTCCAACTAGGATCCGACCTTTTTCCGGTAATGCAAAACCGGGACTTTCAAAGGCCTGGTCGTCTATTTCAAGCAACCTAACAGGTTCCCCGCCTGCGGCTATGATTCCGATGTCGTTGAGTTCGAGACCAATTAATTGCATTCTAGTTCCCCGTAGGATTGAGGTTATATCGAAATAACTGAGTGCTGTATAAGGGAAGATGTCCTTATATATCCTTATCACCCCTCCAGGCTGCACCAAAGCCGGACCCTATGGACCCGGATAGGTAGTTCCAAAATGTTTCCAAAACATGCGTTACTGTGTATGCAAATGCCTTGTCAGCTTTTCTTCACAGTAGGCTTCGGTATCGAGTACATAGCGCTCTTGCAACAACTGCAGCTGATGGAGAAGGAACATGAGGACGATGCTGATTAATAGAGCGATGAGGGTCGAATTGAATGCCACGCCTAAACTCGTGGTGACATCAAATATATCCCCCTCAATTGCTTTATGGGCTTGACCAAGTGCCTGTCCAATACCCCGCACCGTTCCGATGAAACCTACCGATGGAATTGCCCAGGCAATATATCGAATCATGGACAACTCCGATTCCAGCCGTTCGGCTTCCGCTGCACAATATGCATTCGTGGCACTGGCAGCGTCCTGAATATTTTTTGTCGTGCTGAATCTGTGCAATGCTGCCAGCAAGGCCCTGGGTAAGAGGGCATTACGCTGATGATGTGGAAGTGCCTGAATTTGCCGTGATAGGTCACGGGTATCTTCGGGTAGTATACGCATGCCTTCCGACAGCGGTATTAGATCTTTTTGCAGCAGTGCTCGGTGCCGGATCGTGGTGATGCTTTGGTAAGCCATTATGGCCAATGCCCAGAACATAAGAATAAAGCATGTTTCCTGTTCATAATCACGGATCAAAACGTATATCGATCGCTCGGTGGCCTGAGATTTATCCTCTTCCAGCATGGCAGCCTGCCTGGCGAGTATGGCATCTGCATTAGGGCGGATGACGGCTATATAGGCCGCGTGAACGATGATAATAATTACCAAAAGGGCAAACAGCTGGTAGATAAACCCAAACGATACGGGGAATGATTTTTTCATAATGATAGTCCGTCGTCCTTTTCCGATTGCACTTTGCTTCGCAATCGCCGATGGTTTGGAGGCTAGGCCAAAAGAAAATAGCAGCCAGCAAAGAACTTATGGCAAAAATCCTAAAACTCATCCAGTCACACACCCGCGAATCGGCTCATCTTCAAAGCCTATACCAGGAGCAGTCACTGGGTCTTTGCAGACAACCAGATTTTTAAATATCTACCGGAAAATCCACCGCTTGCTCAGCCGCTATTTCCTCGGACGGCACGAAAGGTTCAAGGGGTTTGCTTTTTGCTTTCTTAGATTGCTCACTTTTGCCGCTGCCGGATTCTGACGCTGATTTTCCGATCTCTTTTTCAGAAGCCGCTCGGCTTTTGTCGTTGCCGTTGGGTGCGTTAGCTTCATTTTCGGCCAATCTAATCGTTTCCGTGTTTTCCGTGTTTTGTGCGGTTGAATGCATGAATTCCGCTATTACTGAAACATCATGAGATTCGCCCTGAGGGATACCCGAAACCAGTGGCGCAGTCATGTTGTAAAGCAACATGGCAATTGCCATTATTAGTGTGTTAGCGTGCATCATATCCAGTCGTCATACTCTAATTGAGAGCTTCAGTCGAATGGTTTTTAAGTAGGTCCTTAATTTAGGTAGCGACAGATTCGAAAACCCAGATCCGAACGTTTGCTGTTGCTGTAGTCCCGGTATGCTCCCCTTAACTCGCTGATACTGGCGTGCTTCCAACTTGAGCCTTTGATCACGCGATGTTTGCCTTGGTTGGGTCCCATAGGGTCCACGTAAATTTTTCCGGCGCTGTAGGGAAGAATCGAATAATAATCATGGCACCACTCTGCTGCATTACCTCCAAGATCGTGCAGTCCAAGTGCATTTGCCTTGAATTTTGCAGGCGGCGCCGCAATCGCGTAACCATCATTATACGTTTCTAAATAGGATGACAGCAAATCTTTGGCGGACACATCCGCATAGTTTCCTGCCTGTAAGTTCGGAGGAAATTTATCTCCCCAGGGATATTTCATAAATGCTCGGCTGGTACTAAAGCGGGCACAATATTCCCACTCGGCCTCTGTTGGAAGCCTGTATCCGATTCCCATGGGTTCAGCAGCTACCCATTTATCTCCAGTTTTAATGTAGGCCGGCGGCAGAGAGTCTTTGGCACTCAGCCAATTACAAAAAAGTGCAGCCTGCTCCCAGGTTACTTGTACAACAGGCAAATCATCCCTATTCAGACTCTGCCTCTTGAAGGTGCCGGAGTCGTGACCTGTCAAATATTGTCTGAATTCCCTGTTTGTGACCTCCCTGACACCCATATAGAAGGCACGCTGAAGCTTGATTTTGCGAAGCGTTTCATTGGTACGTCGGCCCTGCTCCCGGCGAGAAGACCCCATGGTAAACGATTGAGGTCGTACCAATTTCAGCTCATAGTCGTTTTTGGCTTTGATTATCCGTGCCCCGGTCTTTTTTGCGGCTGATTTCTTGCTCAGTGCAACCTTTATTTCTTGCGGAAAACCGGGTCGCGGAATAATCCGTGTGCGGTACGACTGGTATCCTTGTTTTCTAATTTCCAGTTGGTGTTCAACAGCGACGAGACGTATCTCTCGTGGAACCCTTCCTTTGGATTTGCCGTTCACCACTATTTCGGCATCCGGGGGTTCGACGGCAAAGTAAATCACACCGAGGTTGGGTTTAAGGGGGACTGTGATCGTTTTTGATTCAGAGCTGCCCACCTTGACTTCGCGAATTACCTTGCCATAGCCGGCCTTGGATATATGGATCGAATGCGGTTCATCTGCCGTAAGATTCAACTC
>JASFJP010000230.1:0-7263 GCA_050121225.1 Desulfobacterales bacterium | reverse complement strand
CATAAAAGAGTCTTTGAGACCGATGGCATAGTCGTTGTTCTCATAAAAGATGGCCACCGAGTTCTTGCCCAGCATTTTGGGAACAACATATGAGGCCAGGTATTTGCCCTGAAAGTCGTCGGTGTAGCAATTGCGGAAAAACCAGCCCTTGCCGACATCACCAATGGTTGGGTTGGTGGAGGTGGGAGATATGGCAGGGAGCCCTGCCCTAACGTAGATCGGCATCGCTGCAAGCGTGGCTGAAGAGCACAGGTGACCGATGACGGCTACGATGCTTTTGTCTGCTGCGAATTTGGAGGCGACGGTGCCCGCATCTTTGGGGGCGCAGAGATCATCACCCCAGACTAGCTCAACCATCTGGCCATTGATTCCGCCGGCGTCGTTGATCTCTTTGAGCTTGAGGTTGACGCCGGCTTTGATATTGTCACCGTAAGCAGCCAGGTCGCCTGTGAAGGGCGAAGCTACTCCGATCCTGATGTTTTCGGCCACAGCGCCGGTGGTTATACCGAATATCAGTGCCAGACCAAAAACGAAACTCATGAACAAAAATGTGCGCGTGTTTTTCATAATTACCCTCCTTTAAGAATTGAATAGTGGTGCGCTCAAATGCCTTAATCAGAGTTTTTATAATAAATGATGACACACAGTCAAGCTCCAATTTGCATAACGGGTTCGATTCCTATGGAATTTCTGAGACGCTATAAAATTTACTTGCCGTTCACCCATGTTGGCTGTATGAATAATGCGGTGAATAATCCAAGCCACAAGGACCCGCTGTCGCCTGAGCTGCAGCGGAAAGCCCAGACGTTGATGTCACTTTGGAGGTTTAAGCGATCTTTTTTTGCAGTTTTATGAAAAGATTTATTATCACGAGATCACGAAAGTCGGAAAATACTAAAATTTTTTGAAATTAAGGCCCCCGCAGCATAGTTGAGGAGGGGATATCGGGTTGTAGGAAAAATTTTTAGGATATCGCTGCAAGCTGCGGAGCATTAGACCCTAAAATAATTTGTCTGTGTCTGTCCGTGTGGGTCTGTGGCGAATTCAAAAGGAATGGATAAACATTTTGCGAAAAGTTGGACTATTTGTAAAAAAAGACCCCGGGGCCTGTCAAAAAGCCGATGAATTTGAGGCCTGGTTAACAAACCAAAGCATTGAGGTGGTCCGCAAAGTAAGCTCACCTCCGGGAATTTTTTCACCGACCAAAAACCTTGTCTCGGCACCCCAGGATCTGTCTTGCCTGTTCGTATTGGGGGGCGATGGTACATTTTTAAGTGCAGCCCGTTGGATTGGTGATCTTAGCATTCCGCTTTTAGGCATAAAGTTTGGAGAAATAGGTTTCCTGGCAGAAACCGCAGAAGAGAACCTGTTTTCAGCGGCTGAAAAAATTCTTAACAACGAATACAAAATCAACCGTCGCATGCGCCTTGAGGTCCGCATAGAGCGTCAGCATAAAGAATTTGCCGGTGCAACCGTGCTCAATGACATCGTGATTAACAGAGGTGCGTTGGCCAGACTGGCAAATATCGAAACCTATACCAACGATCATTATCTGACCACTTATCGGGCCGATGGACTTATCATCTCGACTCCCACCGGCTCCACGGCCTATTCTCTGGCTGCCGGCGGTCCAGTCGTTCATCCGGATGTTCCTGGAATTATCATTACGCCGATTTGCCCGTTTACGCTGACCAATCGACCGGTAATTGTCCCGGATTCGATCCGGATCACCCTCGGGTTTGAAAAAGGGGCCTCCGATATTATGCTGACATTTGACGGCCAAGAGGGGGTGGATATTACCGATGAGGATACGATCATCGTTCAAAGGAGTTCCCATCCGCTCCACATGATTACATTGCCGGGGCAGCAGTATTTTGACGTATTGAAATCGAAATTAAGGTGGTCCGGTGGCCGAGTCTAAACGCTGTGCGATAATTGATCAAAAGTATGCTGATAGGAAATCGAAATTTAAAATTTAGTATTAGACGAATTCGAAGGTTAGTTAGCTTTTGCCGGCTGCTGCAATTTTAGCCGTCATTTTGTGCATTAAACCCGTAAATTGCGCATAGGTGTCAATATACTGGTCTACAAAGAATTCATAGGCCTTATGATTCTCAGCTACGGGTTCAATCCGATCCTTGATTCTGACCATTTTGTCAGCAGCCGCATCGATAGAGGGATACAACTCCGAGGCAACTGCGGCCAGAATCGCCGAGCCCAAAAGCGGCGCATCTTGAACTTCCGGAACCTGGATGGGCACGCCGCTGACATCAGAATGAATCTGCATCCACAATCGGCTGCGGGTTGCCCCCCCGCAGGCAAAGATTTCAGAGGCTTCATATCCGGCCTCTCTAAATTTACGAAAAATAAATTCGGTACCGTAGGCGATACCTTCCATAATGGCCCTGAAAATGTGCTCGGGCTTGTGGCTCAATGAAAGTCCCCAGATGGCTCCTCTTAAATTGGGATCAACCAGGGGGGTCCGGTTTCCCTGAAAGGAATCAAGCAGAATCAACCCATCAGACCCCAATGGTACTTTCTCTGCGCGTTGGCCCATGAGGTCATATAGGGAAACCTTTGAATCCTCTGCCTCCTTTTCGTAACCTTTCAGAAAATGCCTTTTAAACCATTGAATAATGGATCCGGTCGAAATTTGGCCGCCCTCAACGGTGTGCAGTCCGCGTATGACGGAATTTGGATAGGTGCCAAAGATTCCTTTCCGGTGAAATGCAAGTTTGGACATGCCTAAATGCAGATGTGATGAACCTGTGATGAACGCAATCCGCCCGGGTTGAATGACATTCAGCCCAATCATTCCGACAAGTGCATCTGCCCCCCCTTGCGCAACAAACGTACCTTCCTGTAAACCTAATTCGTTTGCGGCCGATGGTGTCAATTGACCAATGGGCTTCCCCATGTCCAGAACGTTCTGTGGAAATTTGGGAATTAGATCCTCGAGCTCAATGGTTTCATAAAAGCTGGTTGGATACCCTCCCTCTTCATCATCATAGTACCAGCGAATTGTGGTATTGTTTATGCTGCCGACATACTCACCGGTCAAGCGGAAGTTCATGTAATCAAGATACTCGCAAATCGCCTGTGAATTGCGATAGATATCCGGTTCATGCCGTTTAACCCACAATGCCTTACAGGGCATCCATTCCGCCGACACATTACCGTAACCGTTGTACTTGAGTGCCGGATGCCCGCTTTCAGCGATAAATTTTGCTTCCTGACTTGCCCGAACATCCATCCATAAGAGCGCCTTTCTGAGAGGCTTCATCTGCTGATCGAGGAAGACGACGGTACAACAGGTCGCATCCAAAGCAAGTCCTTTGATGCTGGCAGGCGGAATTTGGATCTCGCTGAGCAGGGTATTAGTTGCGACACATAATGACTGCCACCATTCCTCGGGATCCTGTTCAGCCCATCCGGATTGGGTGAAATAGGTCTGATACGGATGATGACGTGACGCTTTTAGATTACCGTTCAAGTCAAATAGTCCAACTCGAATAGATTCTGTACCGCCATCGACGCCAATGACGTATACCTGATCAGCGTTCATTTTAGGCACCCCGTTTTGATTGGTTTATGTTTAAAGAGTCCTTAAAGATAAAAGTCGTGTTACCGTTTTTTCTGGGAGAACCAACAATGCCGATTGTTTTCATGCCAAAGTCCCTGTCATCAACATGGCAATTAAATATAACAATTCCCTCATGCCGGATTGGATAGTCCTGCCCCGGAATGGGGTTAGCCGGTGGCAACCAATATTCCTTCAGATTTTGCAATCGCGCCAAGGACAATTTTAGCTCTATTTATACAGAACGACATAAATCCTTTCGCAGACATACACAGCGTTCTGCAGGGTTAACCCTATAGGCTGGTTTAAAACCAAGGATTCAAATTGCGAATACGAAAATCATTATGACGCTGTGTATAGATTCATGTTTTCTCGAAAATTTCAATCATGACATTATCGGGCCCCTTGAAATAGGTTATCTTGGGTCCATTCTCTCTGGCAACCATAGGAGGTGAGTTAAACTTAAATCCTAGTGATTTGATCCTTGCATATTCTTTATCAACATCGTCGACAAGAAAGGAAATGTGAACCAAGCCGGGCTGATCCTGCGCCGGATAAGCAGTATTCTTCTTCTTTTCGGTGTTTTTATAATCCAACAATTCTATTCTCAAATTGCTTTTTATCACAACAGCCACATCAAGGTCTGCATCCTCGACATCTACAATGCGACTGATAATGTTGCCCTTATTTTTTGTTCGATAATCTAAGTCCATTTGCATCACTTCGGTATAAAACTTGATAGACTCCTGCAAGTCATTGACGCTAATACCTATATGTAAAAATTCTTTGATCACAATTCCTCTCTAGTATCAAATCTTTAAAAAATCGATCCGACAATTTTTTCTTTCAAGTGGATGGCTGCAAATTTATTGGTCTAATGAAGCTCAATAATTAAGTGTATTAGCATAATTATTAATGCCATTTAACGGATAATTCTTCTTAAAGGATAATTTTATTTCGATCAACAATTGATTTTTATGAAGACGCAGCTAAGTTTCAATTGGCATGATCTCCTAAAACGCCAAAATTGCGAAAGAGTTCGCCACACTCAGTAATGTCCCCTATTCCTGAATACGGCTTATAAAGCTAATGATAACGAAGTGATCGTAAATTAGAACTTTTTGAAATTTCAGCTTTAAATACTTTTTTATTAACCAATAAAACAACGTAGTCACATTGTACGAATTAATCAAAGTATATTATACAAGCAACTAATTTTATGAAACTTAAAGATTCAGCCTTGAGTGAAAAGATGTGATGTCGCGTAGACATATTCTTTATACGGATTGTTGTATATGTTATAGAGTGAATTCAACAGCCAAAATGATATTGCTCAGACGAAGTTTGAAGACAGCACCCGGGGGGTATTTCAACTCTTTTCAATAGGGAGGGAACAATGGCAAAAAAAGCAGCTGTGAAGAAAAACACAACCAAAAAAACAACATTGCCGCCAATTGAAAAAAAGATCTTGCTGCAGATCTACCGCAGCATTTATGCGACCCGGCAGTTTGAGCTCAAAAGCATTGAGCTTTATCGGCAAGGATTCATACGTGGTTATCTGCATCCGTACCTTGGCGAGGAGGCAATTGCTGCGGGCGCCTGTGCTGCCCTCGGCAAGAATGATTTTATCGTTAGCACCCATCGCGGCCACGGACATTGCATCAGTAAGGGAGCAGATCTCAAACTCATGATGGCAGAAATTATGGGTAAAGCAACCGGATATTGCAAGGGGCGTGGCGGTTCCATGCACATCTCCAGCAAATTGGACAACAATTTGGGAGCCAATGGAATCGTCGGCGCCGGCATCCCGATTGGGTGTGGTGCCGGCATGGGAATCAAGATCAAAGGAACCAAACAGGTGGTCGTCGTTTTTTTCAGCGACGGCGCCTCAAACAACGGGGTCTTCGGCGAATCGCTGAATTTTGCTTCGGTATTTGATTTGCCGGTTATTTTTATGCTGGAAAACAATCATTACGCGGTCAGCACGCCGGTTGAATTTTCAGCGGGAACCTGTGAACTGTCCAATATCGGTCCGGCGTACGGTATGCCCGGAATATGTGTGGACGGCAATGATGCCGTGCAGGTGTATCTGGAAACAAAAAGAGCCGCAAAACGGGCGCTCAAAGGTGAAGGCCCCACCTTGATCGAGGCGAGCACCTATCGTCACGGTGGTCATCACGTGAACGATCCGGGTCTTTACATGGATCAAAAAGTACTCGCGGAATGGAAAACCAGGGATCCGCTCAAACTGATTCGAGTCCAAATCGATAGGGCCGCGGCTGAAAAAATCGAAACCCAGGTCGACATGGAGCTGGAAAAGTCGGTCGCGTTCGCAAAAAACAGTCCCGAGCCTTCCGTTGAGAAATTTCTGGGAAGTTTGACAGATTAAGACTGAATCCATTAAGTCAGGAGAAGAATCATGGCAGAAATAATGTATCGTGAAGCCTTGAACAATGCCATTGCTGAAGAAATGAGAAGAGATCCGTTGGTTTTTGTTATGGGTGAAGGCATCGCCCAGCGAGGAGGTTCTTACAAGGTAACAGAAGGATTGTTAAACGAATTCGGGGCTGCGCGGGTGATCGACACACCCCTATCAGAGGCAACAATTACAGGCGCAGGAGTGGGCGCCGCACTTGCTGGCACTCGGCCGATCGTTCAAATGCTTTTTATTGATTTTACATGCTTAGCTATGGATCAGATCATCAACCAGGCTGCTAAATATGAATTCATGTCCGGTGGCCAGGGCAAAGTTCCGATGGTTCTGGAAACTCAGGGCGGTGCCGGCAATGGCCTTGCCGGCCAGCACTCGCAGAGTCTGGAAGCGCTCTTTTACCACATTCCCGGGTTGAAATTGGTAATGCCTTCCGCTCCCTATGACGCCAAGGGCTTGCTGAAAGCTGCAATCCGGGATGACGATCCGGTCATCTTCATTGAGCATAAGCTGCTGTATATGACAAAGGGAGAGGTGCCGGAAGAAGAATTTATTATTCCGCTGGGCCAGGCAGATATCAAACGCTCAGGCGATGACATCACCCTGATCACGTATTCGTATATGACCCTAAAGTGTCTGGAAGCTGCTGAAGCCTTGGAGAGAGAAGGCATCAGCGTCGAGGTGCTCGACTTGAGGACCCTGACGCCGTTGGACAAAGAAGCCATTCTACAATCGGTTGAAAAAACCGGAAGAGCGATTGTCGTACACGAGGCCGTCAAGCGTGGCGGTATCGGTGGAGATATTGCAGCCATGATTATGGAGGAAGCCTATGATGACCTGGATGCACCCGTCAAACGCATTGGCGGTAAAAACACGACCATCCCCTACAATTTAGGCCTGGAAAAGGTATGTGTCCCGACAGTTGGGGAAATCATCGAAGGAGTTTTGGAACTCGTCTAAGAGTGCAGCGGGTATCACGTTAAATGCAATCACATTTTGACTGGAGGATAGAGGGAGCGTCATGGCTGAAAAGATAATTATGCCCCAAGGAGGGCAGGATATAACCGAAGGCAGAGTTGTCCGCTGGCTGAAAGCCGAGGGCGATCAGATCAAAAAAGGTGAGGTCATTTGCGAAGTTGAAACCGAAAAAGCGGTTTTTGAAGTCGAGTCACCCATAGATGGTGTTCTGCTCAAAATAATTGTCCCCGCCGGTAAAATCGTCCAGGTGTTTTCCACCATTGCGTTTGTGGGT
>JASFJP010000229.1:0-7278 GCA_050121225.1 Desulfobacterales bacterium | reverse complement strand
ACTGTAATTTTCGAAACATTCAGAAAGCTTGAAACACTGCTACGTTTTGATAGGTAGCGAGTTCAATCTCAAAATGTCTTATTTGACCGGCAAAGGACATTCTGCCGTGTTCGGAACCATCACGGCTGGGCCTGGGCGGCAATAGTCCCTTTCAAAGCGCCAAATTGGAAAAACCGTTTCGGTCGGGCTCTGCGTATTTGCCGCTTGCCACTTTGATGTAGTACTTTTTTCCATCATATGGCTCTTGGATTGATAATTCCGGTTGATTGGTTGACCAATTTTTAGTAATTGGCCAGTGTATATAATTTTACTAATCCTGTTTAGAGCAGGTTACTGTTACGTACATGTGCCAACGTGTTTCTTTTGGACACCTTTGCGTTAATTACTCCGTCCTGAAAAATGACGAAGCCAGGGGTGGATAAAACATATTAATTAATCCGCCGAACCCTCGATAAAACAACATTCTTCAGTATCCAAAAAACAATTTACAACCCTGATATGTTATTTTTCAGGGCAGATTAATTAGGAAAGACCAGAAGTTCATGACAGCTGATAATAAACCTGTGCCCGAAGTCATCCATGCCCAGCTGGAGCGAATCCTCGACAGTGGCGATTTCAGGGCATCGGACAAACAGAGGAAATTTCTGAGTTTCATTGTTGATGAAACCCTGGAAGACCGAGCCTCGCGGCTCAAGGGTTATACCATCGCAGTGGCTGTGTATGGAAGGACAGAAAAGTTTGATCCCCAGGTGGACCCCATCGTTCGTGTGGAGGCAGGTAGACTGCGCCGTGCACTTGAGCATTATTATTTGACAGCCGGGAAAAACGACCCGGTGCGCATACACATTCCAAAAGGAAGTTACGTACCCACCTTCCACACGGTCGATGTAGCGCCGTCCGGGACCCAAACGCATACCTCAGAAAACGAAGACAGTGCGCTACCCACGGGACCAACCGTTGCCGTCATGCCGCTAATCAACATGAATGGTGACGAGAAGCAGACGTACTTTGCCGATGGTTTGACCGAAGAATTAACTGCTGAGCTTGCACGTTTTCAGGAATTTCAGGTGATTGCGTCTCAGTCGACCATGCGGTTTAAGGGCCGGAAGGTTGATCCAAAGGAAGTCGGCAGGGATCTCGGCGTGAGGTTTCTTTTGACGGGAAGTGTCCGTAAGGATTTGAAGACGGTCAAGGTTGCTATCCGGTTAATCGATACATCCACCGCCGCGCAGATCTGGGGGGAAAACTATAAACGTGATCAAACAGCTGCCGATCTAATTGCAGCGCAGGAGGAAATTGCTAACAGCGTTGTCGGAGCCATTGCCGACCAGTATGGTTTGATAACACGGAAACTGTCGAGAGAATCCCGCAAGAAGGCGCCTGCGAATCTGAAGGCCTATGATGCCATCCTTCGCTTCTACCACTACGAAACGAAACTAACCCCAGAGACATTTGAAAAAGCCCGGGCAGCGCTTGAGCAGGCGATCAAGCTAGATCCGGAGTATGGGCTGGCCTGGTCCATGCTCGGCCATTTGCATGCCGACAACCACGCCCTGGGATTTTGTGAAATTGAAGCACCGTTGGAAAAAGCGCTGACTTTTGCCCAGAAGGGCGTGGCACTTGCGCCAAACAATCAGTTTGCCCAAGATGCCCTCACCCTCGTATATTTTCACCGCGGTGATAAAAAGTCGTTCCTGCAACACGTCGAAGAGACCCTTGCACTCAACCCCAACTCCCCGTATGTCGTAGGTGTTGCCGGCTGGCACATGGCACTTTATGGGGAATGGGACCGCGGACTTAGCTTGTTGAAAAAAGGGATGAAACTCAATCCGTATCATCCAAGCTGGTTTCATCTTGCGCCTTTCATGGACTACTATCGCCGTGGTGAGTATGAAAATGCCCTCGCCGAAGCTCTGAAATTCAACTTTCCCGAAATGTTCTGGGATCCCGTGATGCGAGCTGCCGCTCTCTGCCGGCTGGGACGACAAAACGAAGCAACGGCTGCAGTTGGCCAACTGCTCAAGCTGGAGCCGGATTTTAAATCTTGTGGACGATGGCTGATCAGCCGCTATGTAAAGGTTGATGCCCTTGTCGATACGATCATCGAGGGATTGCGCAAAGCGGGACTGGCTGATCTCGAGTGACTCTGATGGGGTGGAAGTAGAATTATGAAACAGAACCGCGAATTGATTATCAAACGTCCGGATGACTGGCATCTTCATCTTAGGGATGGAGAGATGATGCAAGCCGTGCTCCCGTTTACGGCGGAACTGTATGGCCGCGCGATCATCATGCCCAATCTCCGCCCCCCTGTCCGAACCGCCAAAGATGCCGGAGCCTACCGACAAAGAATATTGGATTGCTTACCGGTCGGCCATGGTTTTCAGCCGCTGATGACTTTGTACTTAACCGATGAAACCCCTCCCGCAGAAATTCGCCTTGCGAAAAAGGAGGATCTTATAGCTGCGGTAAAGCTTTATCCGGTAGGTGCAACCACCCATTCGGAACATGGCGTCACAGCCATTAAAAAAGTATATCGCGTTTTCGAGGTCATGCAGAAACTCAACATACCGCTATCGATCCATGGCGAAATCAGCGATCCCGGCGTGGACTTTTTCGATCGTGAATTGGTGTTTATCCACCGCGAATTGGATCCCCTGCGCAAAGACTTTCCGGATTTGAAAATTGTCATGGAACATGTCTCCAGCAAGACCGGTGTTGACTATATCCTTGCAGCTGATCGGGGATTGGGGGCAACCGTTACCCCACATCACCTGCTAATTAATCGCAACAGAATTTTTGCGGGCGGTTTGAATCCGCATATGTACTGCCTGCCTGTGGCCAAACGGGAAGCAGATCGTCTGGCCATACGCAAGGCAGCGGTTTCAGGTGATCCGCGCTTCTTTTTCGGCTCTGATTCCGCACCCCACCGGCTGGTTGATAAAGAAAAGGCCGGCGGGGCAGCCGGTGTATTCAACATGCCGACGGCACTTCCCTCTATCGCCCAGGTATTTGAAGCAGAAGCATCCATCGGCAACCTGGAGGCGTTTATGTCGCTAAATGGCGCACGATTCTATGGATTACCGCCGAACCCGGACTCTATTACGCTAAAAAAAGCGGCAGCAGCGATACCAACAGCCAAAACTATCCCGGTTGGCGATGACAAGGTGAATGTGTTTCAAACCGATGAGCCTTTGTTCTGGCATGTTATCAAGGGGTTGCGCCAGACGACGGATCAGAAATAATCATACTTCCTGAAAAATTCTTCCAAAAATCCTTGAAAGGGGAACCGAAAAATAAAGCAAACGAACTAAATTATGAAAGGAGCATCAGCAATGCATCACAACCAATATGATGAGATAAGAAACCTCATCTGGCAAGAAGAGAAAAAGTATCTTATGAAAAAAGTTGCTTTTGACCTGATTCTAAATGATGCGCTGAAAATTGGGGAATATATCCTTTTTTCCGGGAAAAAAAGTCCCTATTACGTGGACCTTCGCCAAGCCATCTCAGATCCCATGACAATGGATTTAATAGCGAATTCATTGGCTCGCATCATCGACAATGAAATCGGCAAAGATAAATTCGATAAAATTTTGGGAGTCCCTACCGCCGGTGTGCCGTTCACAACCATCGTGTGCCAAAAACTCGCCGTTCCTATGCTTTACTATCGCAAAGAAAGAAAGGAACATGGTGTACGGAAAAAGATCGAAGGCAAAATGGAAATAAATGACCGCATTCTCATGATAGATGATCTCATCACCACCGGCAAGAGTGTGATTCAAGCTGCAGAAGCGGTCCAAGAACAAGAGGGGCTGGTCACCGAGCTGGTAGTGCTTTTGGACAGAGAGCAAGGGGGGCGGGAATTCATTTTATCCAACAACATCCGGCCCCATGTTCTTTTTACTGTCTCCGATGCCTTTAAGTGGCTCAATGAAGTCAAATTGCTTAGTGACGACAACTATAAAGTGATTACGGACTATATCAATGAAGAAAAAAAATCGACCGTTTGAATAAAGGCTTATATGCCAATACGATGGTTTCCCATTAATTATTCAGTCCAAGAGATATCTTTTCTTCCGCATCTTTCTAACTAAATATATCGTCAAATACAATAGATAGAGCGCAGCGGATTTGACCCTTCGAAATTCGTTATTCGAAATTCTGCGGTTCTGCTGTCTTTAGATCAGATCTTCAGTGTGATTCGCTTTTCAAAACAAAATCACCAATCGAAGCCAAAAATTTAATCCAAGCGCATACAGTTATTTGAGATTTTCAAATAATTTTACTTGACAGGTAAAATTATTTAGATAATATGGCCTGTATATGAAAAAAATAATAAATAGATTATTGAATATCCAATTGTCGCCCAACCGCTCGGCTTTCTTATGGGGGCCTCGAAAAACCGGCAAAACTTTTTGGATCAACACTCACCTTTCAGATTCACCCTTAATCGACCTTCTGAAAACAGATGTATTTGCAGATTTTGCATCACGACCATCGCTGCTGCGGGAACGTTATCTGCACCATCACGGGCTAGTGGTTATTGATGAAATCCAGATGGTTCCTGATCTGCTGAATGAAATTCACTGGATGATAGAAAATACAGATGTCTCATTTATGATGACCGGTTCAAGTGCCCGCAAGTTGAGGCGTGGACATGCGAATCTGCTTGCAGGTCGTGCCTGGCGATATACGATGACACCGCTTTCCTATATGGAGACCGAAGGCTTTGAACTGGAAGATGTTTTTATTTCCGGTCTCCTGCCCCCCCATTATATTTCCAGCGATCCGCTTCAGGATCTTCGATCTTATGTCGCCGATTATTTGAAAGAAGAAATTGCTGCAGAAGCCGTTATTAGAAACATTCCGGCCTTTGCTGAATTTCTCAATGCTGCGGCACTGACATCAGGCGAATTGCTTAATTTCACCAATATCGGCAGAGAAACCGGCGTCAGCGCCAAAGTGGTGAGAAACTATTTTCAGATTTTGGAAGATACGCTCCTGGGATTCAGAATACAGCCCTGGCGAAAAGTAAAAAAAAGGCGTTTGATAGAGACAGAAAAATTTTATTTGTTCGATGTCGGTTTAACCAACTATCTGGCACGTCGGTCACCAAAAATAGGAACCCCTGAGTTTGGCCACTCATTTGAAAATTACATATTGATGGAATTGAAAGCATATCAGGCATACCGTAATCCAGAGCTTGATATTCGCTATTGGCGTACCAGCACGGGTTTTGAAGTTGACTTCATTCTGGGTGATTTGAATGTGGCGATTGAAGCGAAAGGATCATCAAGGGTGCACAGTGCTCACACTCGGGGACTCAGGGCTTTGCTCGAGGAACATCAAGTGGGAAAGGCCATCATTGTTGCCCTGGAAAAACATCCCCGGATGCTTGAATCTGGAGTGGAAATATTGCCCTGGCAAAATTTTCTGAAAAGACTGTGGGCCGGCGAGCTGGGTGTGTAGTTGAAGATTTATGCGTGAATGATTCGTCTGATCTGGATTGTTTCAAATTTGATAAATTAGTATCTTAACAATGTATAAAATAAAATCAAAATTTTGAAGTTATATACCTGGATTTTGCACGAGTCGGAGGCTTTCATATGCAAGGCACTTAAGGGCGAAGCTATAGTGGACTATGCTGAACCCTTAATAACGCAGCAGATGAAAGCCTCCGGCTCGCCCGCAGGGTGAAAATTAATGAGATAAAATTGACTATAATCCTTTTTACCCGTTTGGTAATGAGTTTTACGACTCAATTTTTTACAACCTTTTGTTATTAATGAATATATACTCATCTCATTAATTTTCATGCAAGATTCAGGATATAATTCTAGCAGACTTTTAACCAATCACTCACATCATTCTCATATTTGCTTGCGATGGTGAAGCGTCGTGGCATTTTCAGAATGCAGACCGTTAGCATCAAATTCGTCGAGGCATTTGATAAAACCTCATAGTCCAGACGGTAAAAAAATCATGACACAAAGTCCCCAAAAAATATCTTCCAACAACGGCAACAGTGGACTTCTTCACCATGGTGAGAGGAGTATAAAAATGAAAGCCGGCATGGATCTTTGTTTACTGGCCCCTGGTTTTGATGATACCGTAATCAACGCCGAGCAGACTTTCAGGGCAATTCTGGACGCCATGGGCCATCCGGGTCAAGTTGTTCAAACTCCGAATAACCTGCCCTTTCCCAAAGCTCTAAATTCGGCGTCGGCTGCCACCTGCCTGACCTGGCTTGATTATGAAACACCTGTGTGGACATCTTTTTTACTTGCCAAGACCAACTAATCGCATTACCGAGGACTTCCCGATTGGAATAACGAAACACATCGACATCCACAGTGAGCTAAAATGAGGGGAGGCTACATTTGCTTTAGTTCACAGAGCTCCTCTTTAAAAGGGGTAGTTAAAAACTACCCCTTTTTCAATCATTGGTAACTACCGAAATATTCTGATATCAATTTTTTAATTACTTTTGACTGGTTATCTTAAAAGCCGGTGTCACTCACCTAAGATTTCGAAATTGCCGTATATTTTAGAATCACTGCTCCCAGCTCTATTTCAGAATAGCTGCGCACAACGTGGATGTCGGTAAAACTAAGAATATTGTCTCTTCAGGCTATCACGTTCCTCCTCAGACACTGATTTCAAATATGACTTCCAGCCCGGACACCAGCCAATATGCCATTTCCAAATTCTGCCCAAGATTGACCGAGGATTCTTGTCGTATGTTGCTCGGAATTTACATTTTTCGCAATTGCTCATTTTAAGTAATTTGCGATATTCTTAGTTTGAATCTTGAGAGCTTTTTTCGAAGAATAATAAGGAATCGATAAAGAATCAAACTTCTGTAAAAATATGCTGCGTAATACGGCATTCGGGAATACTTCCAAGCAGGTGGTCAATGATCTGGAAGAACACCTTTACAATAATACCCAACAGATATGGGAGAGCAGCTGGGTGAGATTCCCGCAGGATAGATTGTCCGAGTATGCCCGGGGCGTCTTCGAAGAAGATCTAATGGCTGACAAGACCAACCCGAACGGACCGCGTCGCCAGGATTCATGTCGTTTTTCATTCCGCAACCGGGGCCAAGATTTCCTGAAGATTCCCGTCAGCTATCTCTTAAAGCTGGCGCTGGCATATTTTTTTCGGAGCTGCCATCGGTATCCCGACCCTATTTATATGGAAAGATACAACCAATCGATTCATGGCAAGAATGGCGCCGTGGTCATTATACTAGATCACTTTTGCATATCCTGA
>JASFJP010000228.1:0-7279 GCA_050121225.1 Desulfobacterales bacterium | reverse complement strand
CGATTCAAATAAAAATCGATCAATTCACGATTGCCGTGAGCCATCAACACCGCAGGTCTCTGGTGGGACGCATCGATCCCGTCACCTTCAAAAAGCCACCATTCGACATCGCCCTGTTCCGTTTTCAGCCAGAACCTTTCCAAGTGGGTCGCATCTTCAGGAAACGGTGGTACTAACTCAATTTTATGTGGCTGGAACACCAATCGGCGAACGGGATGTGTACAAGCGGTGAATTCGCAAATGCAAATCAGCAACAGGACCGGTAACAAATTCGGAATGAATCTCCGCATGTCATGCATATTGATTGTTTCTCTCTATGCTCCCGCGTGTATATCCCAACTTTAAAAAAAATTCATGTATATTGAGACTACATGAAATTTCTTCAAATTTCAGATAGGTAGGATGGTATCACAGCAACGGTTCCGCTTCCTTCAACGCTTTTTACATAGTCATTTATTACTTTGTTCATCGGTATAGGATTATGACCAGGGAAATATGACTCATATTTTTCTACTGCGTCCTCAACCAATCCCGATGAAACGACATTTATTCTGATTCCATTTTTTAATGTTACATGGGCATATTGCCATGCTTTTTCCAGTTAGATTCTCCAGGTGTTTTTTCTTTTAGCAGTTCCAACAGTTTTATAAACCATATCCGGGTTTCTTCGGGATGAATCACAGCATCGATATATTGTTTGGATGCTGAATAATACGGCTTAACAATTGTCTGATGATATTCGTCAATTTTTGCTTTTCGTAAATCGTCAGGATCGTCGGCTTCTTTTATCTGGGTTTTGTAGAGGATATTAACTGCGGCCTCGGAACCCATCATTGCAAATTCAGCAGTTGGCCATGCAAGCATAAAATCAGCCCCTGATTCGTGGCAACACATCGCTGGGATGGCCCCGCCGTATAATTTTCGAACGACACATGTTATTTTGGGCACTGTCGCTTCCGAAAAAGCATATAGCATTTTAGCACCATGCCGAATAATACCGAGTTTCTCTTGGTTAATGCCAGGTAAATAGCCGGGGACATCCGCAAGAACAAGAAGGGGAATATTAAAACAATCGCAAAATCGAATAAATCTGGCGGCTTTGTCAGCAGCATTGATATCAATTGTACCTCCCAGGTAGCGGGGCTGATTTGCCACGATTCCAACTGATTTTCCAGCCATTCTGCCAAACCCAATAATCATGTTTTGGGCCCATGTGGACTGTATTTCAAAAAATTCAAAATTATCTAATATTTCGATGATCACCTTTTTCATGTCATAGGTTTTTTTAGGATCAACAGGAACTATTTGTGTTAGAGCCACGGTCTTTCTGAATGGCTCATCGTCATTATTTTGTGCCGGAGCATGGTCACGGTTGTTTTGAGGAAGATAAGAAAGTAGTCTTTTAATTAGATTGAGACAATGAGATTCATTCTCGGCAACAAGATGAACAACACCAGATTCTGTTGAGTGCAGTTTCGTGCCGCCTAATTCTTCAAAACTATGATAATCTCCGGTCACCGCCTTTATCACTTCCGGTCCGGTGATGAACATTTGTGCTGTCTCTTTGACCTGCAGGATAAAATCCATCAGCGCTGGAGAATACACTCCCCCTCCAGTGCATGCGCCTAAGATGGCAGCAATTTGAGGGATAACCCCCGAACATTGAGTGTTTTCATAAAACATTTGCCCGTAGCCGGATTCATTCTGCATACCATCCTGAAGCCTCCCCCCACCAGACTCATAGAGACCAATTACAGGCACGCCGATTCTTCGGGCCATTCTTAAAAGCAAGTTAATCTTTTCACCATGTGCTCTACCAGCGGAACCACCAAAAACAGTTACATCTTGCGCAAAAATAAGCACTGGTCTGGAATCAATGCGTGCAGAGCCTGTAACGACGCCATCTCCCAGTATCTTCTTTTTTTGCATATCAAACTCAAAAGTTTGTGTTTCAGCCAACATATTGAGCTCGACAAAACTGTCAGGATCAACAATAGCAGCTATTCTCTCCCGACAAAGCATTTTCCCTTTCGCTTTTTGTAGGTGTTGCTTTTTTGTACCTCCGCCCATCTTTGCAAGTGACTCTTTTTCGCGAAGTTCCTGTATCAATTCGTCCCAGCTTTTCATAAACCCATTTTTCTTGTGATTATTTCAACTATAACATTCAGGAATTATCTTGATAGTCTGCCACTGTTCTGGATCATGTCCATGTATCAAAGTAGCATTTTTCTCTTTCAATATTTTGGTCAGTTTATTCACCGAACTTGATACCTGAACGTCATCAGTATTGTTAATCGAAATTATCTTATTTTCATAATTCTCTTTAAACGGTACGCTGTCGCCACTTAAAATGATAGTTCCCTGTTGCTTCAATCTAACGATTACAACCTGATGGCCGGGTGTATGACCTGGCATGGGCATGATAGTAATTTGATCATCATTGAAAATATCATATACCCCTTCCAATTTTTTATAGTTCAGTGGATGATTCCAATCTTCCTTGAAGTACCCTTTGCCCTCATTTTCAGGCCGTTGTGCCCATTCTAGCTCATGAACCGACACTAAAAACATCGATTCTTTAAATAATCTATTTCCTCCTGCATGATCAAAATGCAGGTGAGTGTTTACGACATATTTTATGTCCTCTGGTCGAATTTCAATTCTTTCCAACTGCGACAATATATCATCATTTTTTTTAAGAATGGGTTCGAAGGCTTTTGCCAGATTTCCCCAAGCGGAAAACGGATCATTGTAAACGTCCAGGTTGGGACCCGTGTCTACTAGAACATTTCCCTTTGGATGAGTAATGAGAAAAGCCGGCATTGGAATATTAACGAAATCTTCCTTGTTGGTGTCAGGTAGAAAGATTCGTTTGCGACAACGGAGATGTCCACATAAAATAGCAAAAAGTTTCATATTTACCTTCCATGGATTAGCCGTTTATATTAATTTTGTTGATCAAATCACTTTATGAATCTTTAAAATATTGTGGATATTTTCCACAGGTTATACTACGTGTTTCGCTGAAGGGGACACCGACACCGGCGTTTTCCGCGAAACGAATTTTTCGGCTAATTTCAACTACTCGTTTTGCCATTGTTTTAATTCTTGCCATGCCGCCAGCGTCGTCCAACGCCCCATGTTCCATGTATTGGGGACGCTGACCAAACGCAGCGGTACTTACTCTGGCCCAACCGCGATAAACAGGTAAAAGGAGATAATTGTGTCCTAGAGCTTCAAGATTCATTAGCGCCATCTCTTCACCAACTCCAAACCATGAAACCACAAAGGTACCCAAAACCTTGTTCCGAAGTGATCCCGTAAAAAAACATTGAAAGCGAGCGCGTGATATGAGATTTATCATATGCGGAGGTATTGTATGTGACCATACCGGTGCGCCCCAAATAAAACCATCTGCTTTTTCCATTTTTTGCAGTATCCAAGTTGCGTCGTCCTCATATTTGCATGGTTTAGCGTTTTCTATACACCATTGACAATGGGTACAGGTCATTATTTCTTTATCTGCTAAGCTAATAAACTCCGTTTCAACTTGATCAAAACTGGCAGCAGTTTTAAGAGCAATCTTCATGACGTTGTCACAGTTACCGTCGATAATTCCTGTGGCAGATATGCCTAGTATTTTAACGGGTACATCTTGCATTTTTTAGCTCCTCCAGAAGTCCTTTTTCCTGCAAAAACTGGACGACACGTGTTGTCTCTCCAGCTCCCATTGTACCGCCTAATGAAATCGCCACAGCGCAGGCTTCCAGAACCTCCTCCGCCGTGGCACCCAAGGCCAAAGCTTCCTCCGTTTGATAAAGTATGCATCTAATTTGGCTGATTTACTCGGGAGACATTTGCGCCTCAAGATTTTGAGCCTTTTCTTTTAAAAGAAAATGATAAATCAGGTCACAATAACGATCCAATTCCACCATCCCTTTGCCGGATACGGCGTATCGCCAGAAACCATATAGCTTCGCCAGATTGATCATACGCTGGCTGTAAGATTTCCAATTAAAATGTTTTTGGACTCTTTTAATTCCATTTTCTGATATCGTCTCCCAGTAATTTTTATCCTTTTTGCAATGTTCTACAAAATTTTCCAAGCTTTCCGCTATCAGATCGGGTTTACTGGTATTCATTAAAAAGCCACTTACTCCATATTCAATAATTTCCAACGGCCCGCCGAACTTAGGTGCAAAAGTGGGAAGCCCGGAAGCCATGGCTTCGATGATCGTGAGTCCAAATGCTTCAAATAAAGCGGGTTGTACAAATATCCCCTTGTGATCAGCGATTATGCGATATACCTCACCGGTATCGAGTTTGTTGATGCTGGGTAGCCAACGGACTTTACCGTGCAAATTATAACTTTCGATGAGATCATAAGCCTTGGTGATTTGATTGCGCTCTTCAGAATCACTGGAATTTTCCACATGAATGGTACCCGCTGCAAAAATGAGGTTGCAGGAACTCTGAAGCTTTTTGCTCATGCCAAACGCCTGAATCAAGCCGGTGATATTTTTAATCTTATCGAATCGGGCCATCGTGAAAATTGGCAATTTTCCCGGATGATCCAAGCTGCCGTAAATATCTTCTAAATTATCTTCAAACAGCCGGCTCTCCCACTGCTGCCATTTTGTCTGAATTCTTTTTTCTTTTTGGTTATATGGAAAATACAACTCTTCATCGACTCCGGGGGGGATAACGTTAAATTTGGGAGCAAACAAATTGACACCGTTTACTACCTGATAAAGTTGCGGAAGTGAAAAGAACTGATAGGATTCGTACTGCCCCATTGTATTTTCAGTGCCGATGATTTCCTGCAGTGTGCTAGTGATAATGAAATCCGACTTGTTCATAGAAAAAATGTCCGCTGTATATTGCAGCGAAAAATGGTAGTCTTGCTCGTTTTCCTGCCAGTACAAATCGGAAAAGGCATATTTTGTCTTTTCGAGTGCATGCGCGATGGTGCACTGTATGACATCGAACTTATCGGAAAGCAGGGAAGCCACAAGGTTACCATCTGAATAGTTGCCGATGATAAGGTCCGGGCGCCCCTCAAATTCACTCAGCAATTCTGTGGAAGCGTCTTCTGCAAAAGTTTCTAAATAAGGCCAGATTTTAAAACGCGAAACCCAGTGTTTGACGATGTTATATTGACTGTCTCTGAAAGGCACTCTCAGGATATAGCTGTTATCGGTCTGGAATATTTCCTCCTTGCGCTGATCACAGGTTGTGTCCTGAGCTTGGGGAATTAAACGGGTTAACACAACTATTTTGGGTTTGACATCTAGACCTGTAAGTCGAATTTTTTTTGCTAAATGTTTTTCAAGGGCTCGCACCTGATCAAGGATATAAATAACCTGCCCGCCGGTATCCGGTTTGCCCAAGGCATTGGTTTGTCCGAACCATCCATGAGGAGAAATGATGGCAATCTTTGAAATGAGCGGCATCGGCACTCGGGATATAAAATGTTCCAACAAATGATCTGTTGGTTCACTGATCAGGTCAAGCAAGGTCTGAATTGTTTCTGATACCCGACTCACGGTGTTGCCCCAGCCAACCTCAAATCCCTCTTTTTTCATACGAGTCTTAACGCTGCTATATGGGGCCTCCGGCTTTTTTTGCTTGAGCAATTCCAGCATTTTTTCGAGCTTATTAAAAAACGTATCAAAATCTTTAATTAGCGTGCCATTGACCAACAATTGTCGACCGTTGTGCTGATGGAGCTGAATGAACTCAAAGAGCTTTGCATTCCACTTATCGGGTTGGCTGAAAATATTGCTGCACATGTACCGGTTTAAAAAGCGAATACCGTTGCCTACCGTGCGGGTATCTCGAATCGAAGGTGAAAAATCATAAAACGGCATAAAGTCTATTTTCAGTTGGTAATTATCTTTTTTTTTCTTTGAAAATTGGAGATCTCTCAGATCCAGATAGTCATTAAGCGAGATCTCTTCCATATATTCTCCATCCAGACGAATGCGGTAAAAGCGGTATTTTGCGATTGCATAACGGTGCAGCATCACCAGAGTTCCATCGGCCAGGAAAAGCTCCTGCGCGTTTTTTAAAAAATTGAACATCGATGAATTCCGGCGAAACTTTTGCGTTTTATTATGCTGATCGCAATACTGGCGGAAAAGCTGGATGATGCCGTTTCTAAGGCAAATATCAAACTGCTGATTTGTAACAAACACCACAAATTCTTTGAAATCCTTGCGATCCTTTTTATTCAGGATCTCAATTAAGACATTTTTCATAATGAATCCATAATCCTTTAACGCTGAGTCGCTTTTTCAATAAATTTATATCGCTTTATTCCTTCAAGTATCCCAGCAGAATATTTTTGTTTGGCAAAGTATATACCTCGGATTCCCTTTAGTTTTTTTAGCTCCGGGCTGTAATTACCAACAACCACCCCCCTGGGTTCTCCGCGCAGCATTTCCTCATCATTTCCGGAATCCCCGCAGACTAAAAAGTTTTTCAGAGGGATCTCCCACTTATAACTAAGGTAACGTATAGCCTTACCTTTGGACGCCCGATACGGGAGAATATCCAAATATCTATCCTGGGAATAAATCAAATTGTAACGGCATTGATTTTTGAGCAGACGCTCATGAATCATTGCCAGGCGATCTTTGGCCGGCTCTATTTCATAGCTGATGTTAAAACGCCGCTGCACATCAGCTTTTTGATATCTTAAAAACGCAAAATCCTTAAGCAGGTCGACTATTTTCTCACGGTCCCACTTGGCGGATATGTGGGTTTCCCAGCCGCGACCCGTAGCCAGGTTTTTTCCGTAGTAAATTTCTGCACCCACAGATGTGACAAGGACATCCGGCAACGGTATCCGATGTTTTTCTAAAAAGCCGGTCGCCGATTCAATTGAACGGCCGGTCGCCAAACCAAATCCGATATGTTCTCTGTTTTCATGGAGCAGGGTCAAAAGCTCCGAAAGGTGCTCGTTGCTGTCGCCGACCAGCGTATTGTCGATGTTGGCAATGATGAAATAATTAAGCCTTGCCAGGCGCCGGCCAATGACATCAGATGGCACAGCGACCTCCATCTTCTCCTCATTCTGATCTGCAAAAATACGACTGACCTGTTTCATATATGACGTGGCATAACTTTCCCATGTGTAGTGTTTGCGAACATTCATGACGCCGGCTTTGGAATACTGCTTCCATTTTTCACTATCGGAAATAATTTGTTTGACAGCATCGGCAATCGCTTTGGTGTCTGTCGTATTCACCAGTATGCCACATTCACAGTTCTTGAC